>JBEGTP010000300.1:0-22103 GCA_041179365.1 Pseudomonadota bacterium | reverse complement strand
TGGGTGATATGCTCACCCGCATTCGTAATGGCCAGCGTGCCAAAAAAGACAGCGTCGTTACGCCAGCTTCAAAGCTGCGCGCGAACGTGCTCGAAGTTTTGAAGCGTGAAGGCTATATTCGCGGCTATGTTTCTGAGGAAGTCGCAGGACATCCTGGTCTCCGCGTCGAATTGAAATATTTCGAAGGGCAGCCTGCTATTAAGCATGTCGCTCGTGTGTCTAAGCCTGGCCGCCGTGTCTATTCGGGTTCAACCGAATTGCCGCGCGTTCGTAATGGCCTGGGCATTGTGATCGTCTCGACGCCAAGAGGTGTTCTTTCCGACGCGGAAGCGCGGGATCAGAACGTCGGCGGCGAAGTGCTCGCGGAGGTGTTCTGATGAGTCGCACAGGTAAAAAGCCGGTTGCGATACCGGCGGGCGTTACGGCTTCATTGGAAGGCGGCATCATTTCGGTCTCAGGGCCGAAGGGCGCGATGACCCTCGCAATGGAAAAGGAAGTGACCTATTCGCTTGAGGATGGCCAGCTTTCGGTCATGCCAGCCAATGGCACGAAGCGGGCGCGGTCCTTTTGGGGTATGCAGCGCACGCTGATCCAGAATTTGGTGACGGGCGTTACGCAGGGTTTCTCGAAAACACTCGAGATCACCGGCGTTGGCTACCGTGCCAACGCGCAGGGCGCTAAAATCAAGCTGCAACTTGGCTATAGCCATGATGTGGATCTTGAGATTCCTGAGGGCCTTGAAGTGAAGACTCCGGATCAGACGACGATCGAGATTTCGGGGATCGACGCACAAAAGGTTGGTCAGTTCGCTGCGGAAATTCGCCGCTGGAGAAAGCCAGAGCCTTACAAAGGCAAGGGTATCAAATATCGCGGCGAGTATATCTTCCGCAAAGAGGGTAAGAAGAAGTAATGGCCAAGCTGTCTCTCTTCGAAAAGCGGCGTCGCCGTGTCCGGACTTCGTTGTTCGCAAAGCGTGGCTTACGTCCGCGCCTGACCGTTCATCGTTCGGGGCGTCATATCTACGCGCAAATCATCGACGATGCCGCGGGCAAGACGATTGCTGCCGCGTCTACGCTCGAAAAAGATGCGCGGGCTACGACCGGCGCGACTGTCGATGCCGCTGCCGCAATTGGCAAGGCAATTGCCGAGCGCGCCAAGAAAGCTGGCGTGACCAAGGTTGTGTTCGACCGGGGTGGGTTCTTGTTTCACGGGCGCGTCAAGGCGCTCGCTGAAGGGGCCCGCGAAGGCGGATTGGAGTTTTAAATGGCTGACGAAACTGAAGTTCCAGGCGCAAGCGTCGCCGTAGAAGCCGCGGCTCCTGAAGCCGAAGGCCGTGGTCGTGGTCGTGGTCGCGGTGGTCCCGGTGGCGGTGGTCGTGATGGCGGGCGCGGTGGTCGTGATGGCAACCGCGGTCGGCGTGACGATAAGCGCGGCCAAGGCAATGATGATGGTGGCGAAGAGCTGATCGAAAAGCTCGTTCACATCAACCGCGTTTCAAAAACGGTGAAGGGCGGTAAGCGCTTCGGCTTTGCAGCGCTCGTCGTCGTTGGTGATGGCAAGGGTCGTGTTGGTTTTGGTCATGGTAAAGCGCGCGAAGTGCCTGAAGCGATTACGAAGGCAACGGCTGCTGCGAAAAAAGCGATGGTTCGTGTCCCTTTGAAGGAAGGCCGCACGCTTCATCATGACGGCAAGGGCCATTTCGGCGCTGGTCTGGTGCAAGTGCGTTCGGCTCCGCAAGGAACGGGCATTATCGCTGGTGGCCCGATGCGCGCTGTGTTTGAAGCGCTTGGTGTTGCTGATGTTGTGACCAAGTCGGTCGGCACTTCTAACCCGTACAACATGATCCGGGCAACTTTTGCGGCGCTCATTGAGCAAACAAGCCCCAAGTCTGTTGCGCAACGTCGCGGTAAGAAGATTGCGGATTTGCTGAAGCGCGGTGGCGCACAAGCGGCTGAGGCTGAGGCCGACGCTGAAGCGATTGTGGAGTAATCACCAATGGCAATGATCAAAATCAAGCAAGTGGGTTCACCCATTCGGCGTGAAGCCGATCAGCGTGCAACGTTGATCGGGCTTGGCCTGAACAAGATGAACCGCGTAAGCGAATTGAACGACACGCCTGAAGTGCGCGGTATGATCCGCAAGGTGCGTCACATGGTTGAGGTGATGGGCTAGGCCCATTGCCTCAAGCGCGACAAAAGCGAAAGCGAGTGCAAGACAATGAAACTAAATGAAATCCGCGATAATGATGGGGCTCGTAAGGGCCGTATGCGCGTGGGCCGAGGTATTGGCTCGGGCAAGGGAAAAACGTCTGGCCGTGGCCAAAAGGGTCAAACCAGCCGCTCGGGCGTTTCGATCAACGGTTTTGAAGGCGGTCAGATGCCGCTCCACATGCGCCTTCCAAAGCGCGGCTTTAACAACATTTTTGCCAAGGATTTTGCTGAGGTCAATCTCGGTCAAATTCAAAAGCTCGTCGACGCGAAGACTCTTGATGCAAAGGCTGTGATCGATCACGCCGCATTGAAAGCCGCTGGCGTGGGTCGCGGTGGCAAGGATGGTGTGCGTATCCTAGCGAAGGGTGCCCTTTCGGCAAAGTTGAAGTTCAACGTAGCGGGCGTTTCTGCTGGTGCGAAAGCGGCAATTGAGGCCGCTGGCGGTTCGGTTGACGTGATTGCGGTCGTGCCTGCTGCTGAAAAGGCGGCTGCCAAGAAGGGCAGTGCCAAGAAGGCTAAGGCCTAAAAAATTCCTCCGGGCTTAGACATTGCCGGATTAGTCACTATATGGAGCGGCGGGGATGCGAAGTGCATTGCCCGCCGCTGCTTTTTACCAGGGTCGACACACGCATATGGCATCCTCTGATCAAACGGCCGCTGGCCTAAACCTCTCTAATTTTGGCAAAGCGACGGAGCTTAAGAACCGTATCTGGTTCTCCATTGGCGCGCTGATCGTATTTCGGTTGCTCAGCCACGTCCCTTTGCCGGGCGTAGACCCGTTGGCGCTTGAAGCGTTTTTTGAGCAAACCAAAGGCGGTGTCCTTGATTTCTTCAATATGTTCTCTGGGGGATCGCTCCAGCGGATGAGCCTTATCGCGCTCGGAGTGATGCCCTACATTACCGCCTCAATTGTCATTCAGCTTGCGACATCGCTTTCTCCGAAATTGGGTGCGCTCAAGAAGGAAGGCGAGAGCGGGCGTAAAATCCTCAATCAATACACGCGGTATGGCACCGTTGGTCTCACGATCATACAAGGCTATTTACTGGCGGTAAGCCTTGAGGCCATGGGCCGAACGGGCGGCGGCATTCCGGCTGTTGTTGAGCCTGGCCTTCTTTTTCGACTGGCGTGTGTTTCGGCTTTGCTCGGCGGCACGATGTTTCTGATGTGGCTTGGCGAGCAAATCACGAGCCGCGGAATCGGAAACGGCATTTCATTGATTATTATGGCGGGCATCGTGGCGCAGCTCCCCATCAGCCTAGCGCAGATTTTTGAGGGCGGGCGAACAGGCGCAATGCAGCCGCTTCAAGTTTTAGCTGTGGGCGCGGCCATTCTGGCGGTCATAGCGTTTATTTGTTTTATGGAGCGTGCGCAGCGCCGCGTTCTCATCCAATATCCAAAACGCCAAACGGCGCGCGGCATGATGCAGGCCGATAAGAGCCATTTGCCGCTCAAAATTAATACGTCGGGCGTGATCCCGCCGATCTTTGCCTCTTCACTGCTCCTGATGCCGCTCACGATCGCGCAATTTGCGGGGAACAAGGTCACGGGCGATAGCAGTTTTGGTGAAATCTTTCTGACCGTGACCAATGCGCTCCAGCATGGCTCGGTTATTTATATGATCCTCTATGCGCTCGGGATCATCTTCTTTTGCTTCTTCTACACTGCGGTCATGTTCAATCCGGAAGAAACAGCGGATAATTTGAAGCGCTATGGGGGCTTTGTTCCCGGCATTCGGCCCGGCAAGAATACGGAAATTTATCTCGACTATGTGCTCACGCGCATCACCGTGATCGGGGCCGCCTATCTTACGCTCGTGTGCCTTGTTCCTGAATTCATGTTTGCTGATTTTGGCAAGATGGCCATTGGCGGCACGAGTTTGTTGATCGTCGTCAATGTGACGATGGATACGGTAACGCAGATCCAGAGCCACCTTCTTGCGCATCAATATGGTGATCTGATCAAGAAGGCGAAGCTCAAGGGCGGAAAAGCACGCTAAGGGCGGCGATGTTCGGATAAGGACGGGGTTGATGAACATTATTTTGCTAGGTCCACCGGGGGCGGGGAAGGGCACACAGGCGGCAAAGCTTGTAAGCGAGCGCGCTATGGTGCAACTTTCGACAGGGGACATCCTGCGCGCGGCGGTGAAAGAAGGCACTGAGATCGGCAAGATGGCCGAAGGCATCATGAAGGCGGGGAAATTCCTGCCTGATGAAGTGATGGCGCAGATCCTTGGCGAGCATATGGATAAACTGGATGCGGCGACCGGTATCATCTTTGATGGCTATCCCCGCACGGCGCGCCAAGCCGAGCTCCTTGATGCGCTCCTCGCGGATCGTCACCGGTCGCTCGATTATGTGATCGAGCTCGAAGTTGATGAAAACGCCCTTGTGGAGCGAATAACGGGTCGTTTCACCTGCGGGGCATGCGGAGAGGGCTATCACGACCGGTTCAAGCCGCCACGCGTGGCTGGACAGTGCGACAAGTGCGGGGCGACCGACTTCAAGCGGCGACCCGATGATAATGAAGAAACTGTCCGCACGCGAATGGCTGAATACCGGAACAAGACAGCCCCAATCCTCCCGCTCTATGAAGCGCGCGGCATTGTACGGCGCGTGGATGGCATGGGTGAGATCAATGCCATT
Source organism: Pseudomonadota bacterium (assembly GCA_041179365.1). GTDB lineage: Bacteria > Pseudomonadota > Alphaproteobacteria > Sphingomonadales > Sphingomonadaceae > Aquisediminimonas. Next base: position 17,250 of record JBEGTP010000300.1, on the reverse strand, counting down.
TCAGCCGAAATTGAAACGATTTTGGCGGGTTAAACCCCTCTTTACAGCTAATGGTGTATAGAGGCCCGATGAATATCAATAAATCTGGCGGGCGATTGAAGGAACTGGACGCGTTGCGCGGCATTGCCGCTGTGCTCGTCATGATTTTTCATTTTACGTGGCAAATCGATAAGGGGCTTCCTGGTGCTGCCTCGCCGCCGGTTGGGCTCTGGTGGGGCCGTTACGGCGTTGAATTGTTTTTCGCCATTTCTGGCTTTGTGATTTTCATGACGCTTGAACGGACCGAACGCGCGCAGGATTTTGTGGTCTCGCGCTTCTCAAGGCTCTTTCCGGCTTATTGGGCCGGGATTATCATCACGAGCATTGCTGTGAGAGTGTTGCCTGAGCCACACCTAGCCCACCCTGTGCAAGATATTCTGCTCAACTTCACGATGGTTCAGGGCTTTTTCTACCGATTTAACATTGATGCCGTGTATTGGACGCTCACCGTTGAGCTCGCCTTTTATGCCTGCATGCTTGGCCTCTGGCGGTTGCGGGCCCTCGGTCGCATAGAGGCAGTTCTCATTGGCTGGCTTGCCTTCAAGCTAGTTTGGTGGGCTTATCCAAACCTGCCCTACCGCGTCTCCATGATCTTCCTTTTGGAATACATCCCTTATTTTGCGCTTGGTATTGCCGTTTACCGGGTTTGGGTCGGCGCGCGGCAATGGGTACAGCAAATTCCAGTTTTGTCGCTAGCCTGCCTTGCTGCGACGCTCGATGATCCAGCCAAGCATTTCTATGTATTTGTCATCGTCCTTGGTGTGATGATCGCGATGGAGCGAGGCTGGCTTGCGCGCCTGCAACATCCCTTTGCGGTGTGGATGGGTGCCCTTTCCTATCCCCTCTATCTCATCCATGAAAACATTGGCTGGGCGATCATGGACCATCTTGGAAGAACTGGGATGAGCCCTTGGCTAACGATGTGTGCCGCGATTGTGGTGAGTGTGGCGCTGGCGGCCTTCATCAACACGGTGATCGAAAAGCCAATTCAAGGCAAAATCCGCACTTGGTGGAAGCGCCGCCGCGTCGCCGCTCATCCAAAACCCATCGCCCCCCTAGCAAGCGATGCAAACGTCCCTATATTGTAGCTTGACGCAGGTGAGCGTTGATCTTGGAGGACGCGATGGCGGGTGTTCACGAAAAGGCATTTGAGGCGGCAAAGGACTATGTCGGCACTGATGCAGCGGCTGTGCGTCGGCGCGTCGAAACGATGGAACGGCTGCTTGAAGGGATGTTCATTGTCCCAGGAACGAACCAGCGCGTCGGGCTTGATGTCATTCTTGATCTGATTCCCGTTGGGGGTTCGGTCGTCGCGGCGATCTTGGGCAGCTGGCTCGCTTGGGAAGCGCGCAACCTCGGCATGTCCAAAACGGCGCTTGTGCGCATGGCTGGGAATATCGGGATTGACGCGCTTTTGGGGGCCATCCCTTTTATCGGCGCGGTGCCAGACTTTTTCTTCCGGTCCAATACGCGCAATCTCAAAATCATCAAAAAGCATCTCGACAAGCACCATCCAGGAACGGCGACGCTTGACCAATAATGACAACCATCGGGTGAAGTGAGCCGCTCGCCCCGACGACTGGTGCCGCGTTTCAGCGCGAACTTCTTATGCGCCGCGCCGCTTGTTTTGCCTATTTTACCGCGCGCCAGATCTTGAGGGGGGAGTCTGCTTGAGGGCGGCCCATGTCATCAGGGCAGGCTCTGGGCTTGAAATCAGGGCCGAGGCAGACCTGCACTTCCTTCAACCAATTGCCACCGCTTGTGCGGATGAGGACAGCGGTTTCGGGTAAACGCGAATTGAGCGATGTAAGCGCTGCGGTAAAATCTCCGATTGTCAGGGCGCGGCGCGACAGATGATCCATATCAGGCGTGCGCAATGACCGAAACAAAGAGGACGCGGCCTTGAAATAGCGGACAGGGTCTTTGGTCATGCAGCTTCCATGTTTTGCCCATTCATGCTGCTGGAGATGGGGCGAGGGCATCGTGCAAAAATTGGTCCGTGTCTCGGTGGCGGATAAAAGCCGGGCAGGCTGACACCATGCGGGGTCATCGCGACCTTCGCCTTCGGGCCACAAACCGTGGAGGATGAAGCCAAAGGGCGGGTCGCTTCGGCACTGCGTCGCTTGGCGCGGATCATTGCCATGCTCACGGCAGAATTGCGGCGACCAAGAGAGCGAGAGCAAATAGCCCGTAATGGGCACGATGCGGACCTCATTCTGCGGCACGCGCTCTGGCTGTGTTGCTGGAAGGCGAGGCGGAACGCCGCAACTCGGCCCCGCTTGACCTTGCGGAGCGGTGCCGATGAAAAGGGCGAGGGCAAGGGAGAGGGCGCGAAAAAGATGTTTCATGCCACTGTGTGGCAGGGCTCGTTGCGGCTTGCAAGCAGGCGCAAATTTACCGGTGGATTCTTTCGTCGCGTAATTTTATTACAAGGCAATGGACAAAAAGAATCTGCGCCCCATGCGGCTCCACATTCCCGAGCCGCACACCCGCCCCGGCGATGAGGCAGATTTTTCGCATCTTGAAATTTTGGACGCCGGTGTCACGCCGTGCCCCGATTTCAATGCGCCTGCGCACACGATGCGCGATGCGGCTTTTGGGCTGGCGCGCGTTCTCAATGATAAGGGAGAAGCGGTTGGCCCTTGGAATCCGCGCCTTAGCGCTGATCAAAAACGCGCTCTGCTTCGTGATATGGCACTCACCCGCGCATTTGATGATCGGATGTTTCGTGCGCAACGGCAGGGGAAGACAAGCTTTTACCTGAAATGCATCGGCGAGGAGGCCGTTGCCGTTTCAGCCGCGCATGCCATGCTGAATGATGACATGTGCTTTCCGTCTTATCGCCAACAAGGTATCCTCATCGCGCGCGGCTATCCGCTGGTCGAAATGATGAACCAGATCTACTCGAACAGCGCTGATGCCCTTAAAGGGCGGCAATTGCCGATCATGTATTCCTCGCCCGAATTCGGCTTCTTCACCGTTTCGGGGAATTTGACGACACAGCTGCCACAGGCGGTGGGTTGGGCTATGGCGAGCGCGTTAAAGGGGGATACCAGGATCGCTGCCGCTTGGTGCGGAGAGGGGGCCACTGCGGAGGGTGATTTTCACGCCGCGATGACCTTTGCTACGGTTTACCGCGCGCCTGTCATTTTCAACATCGTCAATAATCAATGGGCGATCAGCAGCTTTGCCGGGTTTGCTGGTGGGGAGGCCACGACCTTTGCCGCGCGCGCCGTTGGGTACGGAATTGCCGGGCTGCGCATCGATGGGAACGACCCGCTTGCGGTTTATGCAGCGACGGCGTGGGCGGCAGAGCGCGCGCGCAATAATCACGGGCCAACGCTCATTGAACATTTCACCTACCGCGTTGAAGGGCACTCAACGTCTGATGATCCCAGCGCGTATCGCTCTGCCAATGAAGGCGCGAAATGGCCGCTGGGAGATCCGATCGCGCGTTTGAAGGCGCATCTTATCTTAAAGGGCGAGTGGGACGAGGCGCGCCACGCTGCAATGGACCTAGAATTGGCGGAGTGCGTCAAAGCCGCTCAAAAAGAGGCGGAAAAGAATGGCATCCTCGGCCACGGGCTCAGCCAGCCGTTCGAAACCATGTTTGAAGATGTGTTTGAGGACCTCCCTTGGCACTTGAAGGAACAGTCTGCACAAATGATGGCCGAAAGGAAACGCAAATGGCCCGGAACGTGAGTTCGCGCGCGCGCGGGGTTGGCTCAACATGAAAATGAACATGATCGAAGCGATCAATTCAGCGATGGACGTTGCGATGGGCGCAAACGACGATGTCATCGTGTTCGGAGAAGATGTGGGCTATTTTGGGGGTGTGTTTCGCGCGACGGCGGGCTTGCAGCAAAAATATGGCAAGGCGCGAAGCTTTGATACGCCAATCACAGAATGCGGGATCATCGGCGTCGCCGTTGGCATGGCGGCTTATGGCTTGCGCCCGGTGCCTGAAATTCAGTTCGCCGATTATATTTACCCGGCGCTTGACCAACTGGTCAGCGAGGCGGCGCGCATCCGCTATCGTTCGGCGGGCCAATGGACCATGCCGATTACGGTGCGCTCGCCCTTTGGCGGCGGCATTTTCGGCGGACAGACGCATAGCCAGTCGCCCGAAGGCATTTTTACCCATGTTTGCGGCCTCAAAACTGTGATCCCGTCAACGCCTTATGACGCAAAGGGTCTGCTGCTTGCGGCCATTGAGGATAATGACCCCGTCATTTTCTTCGAACCTAAGCGGATTTATAACGGGCCCTTCGATGGGCATTATGATCGTCCGGTTCAGTCTTGGGCCAAACACCCTGCGAGCGAGGTTCCCGAGGGCCATTATACCATCCCGCTCGGTAAAGCGGCGGTGGTCAGAGAGGGGAATGACCTGACCGTTCTGGCATACGGAACGATGGTTCATGTGGCACTTGCCGCTGTCGAGGAACTCGGTGTGGATGCCGAAGTGATCGATCTCCGGACGCTGATGCCGCTCGATATCGAAGCCATCGAAACCTCGGTTCGCAAAACGGGCCGCTGCCTTGTCATCCATGAAGCAACGCGCACGAGCGGCTTTGGCGCAGAGCTCGCGGCACTAGTGCAGGAACGCTGTTTTCACTACCTTGAGGCACCAGTTGAACGGGTGACAGGCTTTGATACGCCCTATCCGCACAGCCTTGAGTGGGCTTATTTTCCGGGCCCTATCCGCATTGGGATGGCGCTTGAAAATGTGATGAAGGATTAACGATGGCGCGCTTTGAATTTCGTTTGCCCGATATTGGCGAAGGCATAGCCGAGGCGGAGATTGTCGCTTGGCACGTCAAAATTGGCGATCGCATCGACGAGGATCAGCCCATTGCTGACTTGATGACCGACAAGGCTACGGTCGAAATCGAATCGCCGGTTTCGGGAACGGTGCTGGAGGTTGCCGGAGACGCAGGGGACAAGATCGCGATTGGCTCAACGCTGGTTGTGATCGAGGTCGAGGGTGCCGCTCTCGCGACCACGGAGGCCGCTCTGCCTGACCCCCAACGCACGCCAGCGGCACCGCCTAGCGCGCTTCCCGCCCGTTCTGAGGATGATTTGGCGGTGAAGCCAACCCATTTCATCCCGGCGCCGCACCCCGATGCGCGGCCGATTGCCGTTCCGCTGCCCACTGCGCAGGCGCTCGCGTCTCCCGCAGTTCGGGCCCGAGCAAGGACCTTGAGGATTGATCTCGCGCAAGTGAAAGCGCGCGAAGGCGGACACATCCGGCACGGAGACCTTGACGCTTTTATCGCTTATCAGGCGGGACAAGGCTATGCACCAGCCGGTGCAACGCGCGGTGACGAAGTGGTGAAGGTCATCGGCTTGCGCCGCAAAATTGCAGAAAATATGGCGGCGTCTAAGCGCCATATTCCGCATTTCACTTATGTTGACGAGATTGATGTCACCGCGCTTGAGGCGATGCGCGGTGATTTAAATGATAATCGGGGGAGCCGGCCGAAGTTATCCGTGCTGCCGCTTTTGATCGTGGCGATTTGCAAGGTGCTTCCCCAGTTCACAATGATGAATGCGCGTTATGATGACGAAGCGGGCCTGGTGACGCGGCACGGGAGCGTCCATCTCGGCATGGCGACGCAAACTGATGCAGGGTTGATGGTGCCCGTCATCCGGAATGCTGAACAGTTGAACATTTGGCAATTGGCTGGCGAAATTGCGCGCCTCGCTGAAGCGGCGCGATCGGGCAAAGCTAAAATCGAAGACCTGTCGGGATCAACGCTCACGATAACGTCGCTTGGTCCGCTCGGTGGCCTTGTGACGACGCCCGTTATCAACCGGCCCGAAGTCGCCATCATCGGCCCCAACAAGATCGTTGAGCGCGCGGTTTTTGACGGCGATGACATCCGCCGCGCTAAGGTGATGAACCTTTCCATCAGTTGTGATCACCGGGTTGTCGATGGATGGGATGCCGCGCGCTTCGTGCAAGCGGTGAAGCATTGTCTTGAAACGCCGGTGCTGTTGTTTGCTGATTAGCCGGCGAGCCGCCTAATGGCCTTTTCGTCGCTCTTACCTTCCAAGCCGCAGGCGGTTCGCTTCTGTCAATAAATCTCCTATTTGGATATTTGTGTTGACATCGTAACGCTGTTTGAGTAGTTCTTTTCACGGTCCGAAGTTCCGACTCGGTTTCACCCTTCCTCGCTTTCACGCCTATAACCCGCCGCGCTTGGCATTTGCCGACGCGCGGCATAAGGACACGCATGCCTTCCGATCAATCCTTGCCTTCTCCTCCATCTGAGCCACAGTCTGGCCCCGGCCGCGTAGAATTCGTGCTGCTGATCTCAGCCATTATGATGATGGCCGCGCTCTCTATTGACTCCATGCTTCCGGCGCTTCCCATTATCGGCGCGGCACTGCGTGTGATGGACCCTGCTGATCAGCCACTCGTGATCAGTGCATTTCTGATCGGGTTCAGCGTCGCTCTGTTATTTTTGGGGACAATGTCTGACCGCTTTGGTCGCCGTGGTCTCATGCTGGCATCGCTTGTTGCTTTTGTCTTTACCAGCTTTGCTGCCGCACGCGCGCCGACCTTTGAAGCCTTGCTCATCGCGCGGGGCTTTCAGGGCATGGCTGCTGCAGGAGGCAATGTGCTTGTCCGCGCGATTGTGCGGGATCGGTACGAAGGTCGTACGATGGCCCAAATCATGAGTTTAGCCGGTATGATCTTCATGGCGGGCCCCATCATCGCGCCTTCGATGGGGCAGGCGGTGCTGGCGGTTGGGCCTTGGCGGTGGATATTCGTTGTTCTTGCGGGCTTTGGGTTTTTGGTCTGGAGTTGGGCCTTCGTCCGCCTGCCAGAAACGCTGACGCCTGAAAACCGCACAGCGATTGATTTTAAAACCGTGGCCGCCAACGCGCGGATCGTGCTGACGGATCGCCTGTCGGTGGGCTATACGCTCGCGATGACGGCCACGGCATCGGCCTTGTTTGGATTTCTTAATTCGGTGCAGCCTATTTTTGACAAGACACTGCACGTGCCCGACCGTTTGCCGCTGGGCTTCGCCATAATGGCAGCGGGTATGATGGGCTCTTCTCTGCTTAATGCCGCGATTGTTCAGCGCTACGGCATGCGCCTCATTGGCCACGGGGCGCTCCTTCTCTTCACCGTTTTTGCGGGTGTCCATTTGCTTGTGGCGTGGCTAGGCGATGAGACATTCATCAGCTTCATTGTTCTCCAGATGTTGATGATGATGGCCTTTCCGCTGATGGGCGGGAATTTTGGCGCAATGGCGATGGAGCGTATGGGCCCTGTGGCGGGCACGGCGAGCTCGCTCCAAGGCTTTGTCAACAATCTTGTGAGCGCGATAGGCGGCATTATCATTGGCCGTGCCTTTGATGGCACGACGGTGCCGCTTTATCTCTCCTATTTCCTCTGCGGCGTAACTGCCCTTATTATCGTCTTCATAACCGAAGGCGGGCAGTTTTTCGTTGCACGCCACGCGCAGGCGCCAAATCCGGCGGAAACCCCAAATCAGATTGCAGCGGAGTAACCATGGCGCATTGGCTCTTGAAATCAGAACCATTCAAATACAGCTGGGATAAGATGGTGGCGGATGGTCGTACGCACTGGGACGGTGTGCGCAATCATCAGGCTGCGATCAATTTAAAGGCAATGGCGGTTGGAGATACCGCGTTCTTTTATCATAGCAATGAAGGCAAAGAGATTGTCGGCATCGTCAAGATTGTTCGGACGGCTTATCTCGATCCGAGCGATGAAGCGGGTCGGTTTGTCATGGTCGATGTCGCGCCCGTCGGCCCTGTGAAGCGCGCGGTGACGCTTGCCGCAATGAAGGCAGACGTCGCGCTTGCTGAACTCGCGCTTATCCGCCAGTCGCGGCTTTCGGTCGTCCCCGTGAGCGCTGTGCACTGGGCTCATATTATGACAATGGCGGGCATGCCAATTGAGCCATAAATTGTTTGGCGAAACGATGAAGGGAGGCTAGCCTTCCGTACGCGATAATGAGGGGAATGTTTGATGCGTCTTACGCTTTTTGCTGCGCTGTTATTGGCGCTGTCCTCCGCGCTCGTCGCCAATGCGCTCCCGCCCCAAATGATGAACAAAACTATGACTTATCCCGAAAGCCGCGCGACCAATACGTCGGACACTCTTTTTGGCGTCGCTGTGGCGGATCCGTATCGCTGGCTTGAAAATGACGTGCGGACAGACCCCGAGGTGCGGCAGTGGGTGGATGCCCAAAACGCCGTCACCAATCATTATTTAGCCAGTCTACCGGGGCGTGATGCGCTTGCGGCGCGGATGCGGACGCTCCTTAATTTTGAGCGGTACGGAACCCCGCGCAAAGGCGGAAGCCGCTATTTTTACATGCGCAATGATGGTTTGCAAAATCAGTCTGTTTTGTGGGTCCGCGAAGGATTAGCAGGCGCATCGCGCCTCTTGCTCGATCCTAATGAGTGGGCAAAGGACGGCGCTACGGCGCTCGCAGAATGGACCCCCTCAACCGATGGGCGCTTTTTGCTTTACGCCATTCAAGATGGCGGCTCCGATTGGCGGACGCTCAAAGTGCTCGACGTGGCGAGCGGCAAACTGCGCGATGATGAGATCAAATGGGTCAAATTTTCAGGACTTTCTTGGGCACTAGATGGCAGTGGCTTTTACTATTCACGGTTTGCAGCGCCCGCCAAAGGGGCAGCCTTTCAATCGCTCAACCTGAACCAGACGGTCTATTTCCATGCGCTTGCCACGCCCCAAGCGGAGGATCGCAAGATCTTTGCGACACCAAAAGCGCCAAAACGCGGGCATAGTGCGCAGGTAACGGACGACGGGAAGTATCTGCTCATCACCTCGTCTGAAGGCACTGATGATCGCTATGAACTTCATGTTGGCAAGATAGGGAAGGGCGGGGCCGCCGCGCTCAAGCCTTTGGTTTCCGGGCTCGATCATAATTGGGAATTGGCGGGCTCTGTTGGCGAGGATTTCTACTTTCTGACAAACAAAGATGCGCCGCGCGGCCGCTTGGTCAAAATGAATATCACTCAGCCGTTGGGCCTCAAAGAGATTGTGCCCCAATCGGCCGACACGCTCATCGGCGTCTCTCTTATCGGTAAGCGCTTGCTGGTTGCCTATCTGGGGGACGCGAAATCTGAAGCGGCTCTCTACAGCCTAGATGGCGCGCTCATCGCTCCAGTGCGCCTGCCCTCAATTGGAACCGCCAGCGGCTTTGGCGGAAAGCTAGGGGATGCTGAGACCTTCTACACTTTCTCCAGCTTTGCCTCGCCACCGACTGTTTATCGTCTCGATACGGACACCGGGAAGACCGACGTGTTTGCCCAGCCGAAAATTGCCTTTGACCCGGCGGATTTTTCAACTGAGCAGGTCTTTTACCCATCAAAAGACGGCACTAGAATTCCGATGTTTATCGTCCGTAAAAAGACGACGGGCCCGGGCGCGCCGACTTTGCTCTACGGCTACGGCGGATTTAACATCGCGCAAACCCCGGGCTTTAGTGCCACGCGGCTCGCTTGGCTTGAGCAAGGCGGCGTGCTTGCGATCGCAAACTTGCGGGGTGGCGGCGAATACGGCAAAGAGTGGCATGATGCTGGCCGCCTCGCGCGCAAGCAAAATGTTTTTGATGATTGCATCGCAGCGGGCGAATATCTGATCGCGCAAAACATTTCCGCCAAGGGCAGGCTTGCGATTGAAGGGCGCTCAAATGGGGGGCTTTTGGTCGGTGCCGTTGTCAACCAGCGGCCTGATCTCTTCGCCGCCGCGATTCCTTCGGTTGGCGTTATGGATATGCTGCGGTTTAACCGCTTTACAGCAGGGCGTTACTGGGTCGATGATTACGGTGATCCGGGCAAAGAGGCAGATTTCAAGGTGCTTCGCGCTTATTCGCCGTACCATAATATCCATAGCGGCGTGCCGTATCCAGCAATCCTCGTAACGACGGCAGATACCGATGATCGCGTCGTGCCGGGGCACAGCTTTAAATATGCGGCCGCGCTCCAGGCGGCACAGATTGGTGATAAGCCGCATCTTATCCGGATTGAATCGCGCGCGGGGCATGGCAGCGGCAAGCCGACTGACAAGGTGATTGCTGAAGCCGCCGATATTTATGCGTTCATCGCATTTTGGACAGGGTTGACGATCAAATAGAAAAGGATCCGGGGATGAGGCGTACCGCAAAAGCAGGATTGATTGCCAGTCTGGCGGGGCTAATGCTTTCTGCGTGCGCAGCGCAGACCCAGTATCTTGGCATTCCCTTTGCCCCAGGAGCGGCGCCGATCCCCATCCAATCGCTCGCGCAGCGGGCCGCGATGGGCAATAAACAAGCCCAGTATGAACTCGGGGTCGCTTTTGAAACGGGAGAGGGTGTTCCCGCAGACCCAAAGCGCGCGCGCAAACTCTACCGCGCCGCCGCAACACAAACAGGCGGGACAATCTTTGTGTACGTGCCGGGCCCCAAAGGCAAAGCAGGCTATGTCATGCCGATCAATATGGGGCCAGTGGTCAGCGGGCTTCCCGAAGCGAAGGCGCGCTTGAAAGCGCTAAAGGCAGTCGAAAAAGCAAAACGGCCCTAGCATCTCTCACCCTAAGGGACGAGCACCGTATCGACCGCCTCGGGCAGCATATCGGGATAATCAAGCGTATAATGGAGCCCCCTGCTTTCGTGGCGGGAGAGGGCAGAGCGCACAATGAGATCGGCAACTTCAACCAGATTGCGGAGCTCGACAAGATCAGGGGTGACCCGGAAGCTGCCGTAATAATCTTCAATTTCTTGGCGCAACAAGTCGATCCGGTGCTTGGCACGCTCAAGCCGCTTTGTTGTGCGGACGATACCGACAAAGCTCCACATGAAGTTGCGAATTTCACGCCAGCATTGGGCGATAACGACCTCTTCATCGCTGTCTGTCACGCGGCTTTCGTCCCACGGACGGATCGCGGGGGGCGCGGGCAGGCGCTCCCAATGCGCCTCAATGTGCCGCGCGCAGGCGTCTCCAAAAACAAGGCATTCAAGCAGTGAATTTGAGGCAAGCCGGTTCGCGCCGTGCAGGCCAGATTGGGTGACCTCTCCAGCGGCATAAAGCCCGGGCGCATCGGTTTGTCCATCAAGATCAACCAACACGCCGCCGCACGTGTAATGTTGCGCCGGAACAACGGGGATCGGCTGTTTAGTGATGTCGATGCCGAGGCCCATCAGCTTTTCATAGATGTTGGGAAAGTGTTCCCGCACAAAGGCTTCGGGCTTGTGGCTAATATCGAGATGGACGTAATCGAGGCCGAGCCGCTTGATTTCATGATCGATGGCGCGCGCCACGACGTCACGCGGCGCAAGCTCCTCTCGCGCGTCAAACTGCGGCATGAACCGCTCGCCTGTGGTTGGGAGCTTGAGATGTCCTCCTTCGCCCCGTACCGCCTCGGTAATCAGGAAGTTTTTGACTTCGAGATTATACAGGCAGGTCGGGTGAAACTGCATGAATTCCATGTTTGAAACACGGCACCCCGCACGCCAAGCCATGGCGATACCGTCTCCGGTCGCGCCGCGCGGTGCGGTTGAATAAAGATAGGTGCGGCCAGCGCCGCCCGTTGCTAGGATCGTCGCACGCGCGGTGAACGCCTCCACCTTGCCTGTCTTCCGGTTCAAGGCATAAACGCCGTGGATGCGGCCCGAGGTTGAAAAACGTTCCTGATGCCGCCCCATGATGAGATCAATGGCGACGCGGTCGGGAACCAGCGTGATATTTTCGTGCGCGTGTGCCGCCTTTTCAAGCGCCTGCTGTACGGCCCATCCGGTGGCGTCATTCACATGGACAATCCGGCGGTGGCTGTGTCCGCCTTCGCGGGTGAGATGCCATTGCTCTGCATCGCCCGGGTTGAAGGGCACGCCGAGTGCTGCAAGGCGCTCAATCGCTTCTGGCGCGTTTTCAACAACGAACTCAACGGTCGCGCGCTTGTTGAGCCCCGCGCCTGCAATCATTGTATCTTCTATATGGCTATCAAAAGTGTCGCCTGGCTCAAGCACAGCGGCAATGCCGCCCTGCGCCCAGGCGGTCGCCCCATCGGAAAGCGAGCCTTTTGCAAGAACGGCGACTTTCTTTGTCGCCGCTAGGCCCAACGCGGCGGTAAGGCCAGCGGCCCCCGAACCGATAATGAGAACATCAAACTCAGCCATTGTCGCTCCGCGTCAGATTCAAAAAGACGTCCTCGAGATCGGCCTCGCGTGTTGAGACGTCAGTAATAGCGTATCCCGCGTCTTGCACGGCGGCCAGCACTTGCCCCGCGTGCGCTGTTGCCTTGTTATAGGTGATCGAAAGCACGCAACCGCGCTTTATTTCGATCTTTTGGAACAGCTTAGAGGTGGGGGGGCTGGCTACGTCCCGGTCGACCGTGACTTCAACGATTTTTTCCTGCGCCATGCCGACCATTTCGCGCGTTGGCTTATTGGCGATGAGCGCGCCCTTGTTGATGATGGCGATCCGGTCGCACAATTGCTCAGCCTCTTCGAGATAATGGGTCGTGAGAACTACGGTCACCCCGCGTCCGTTGAGCTCTCGAACATAAGCCCAAAGTTGCTGACGCAGTTCGATGTCGACGCCCGCCGTGGGCTCATCAAGCACAAGGATGGGCGGCGAATGCACCATCGCTTTTGCCACGAGGAGCCGCCGTTTCATGCCGCCCGAAAGCGTGCGGGCATAGGCATTGGCTTTGTCTTCTAGATGAACGGCGCGCAGCAGCTCCATTGATCTACGCTTGTCTTTGGGGACGCCGTAGAGGCCTGCAACGAGCTCAAGCGTTTCGAGCGGCGTAAAAAACGGGTCAAACACAATCTCTTGCGGCACGATTCCGATCGAGTTTTTGGCGTTGCGAGGGTGCGCGTCGATATCAAAGCCCCAAATGTTGACCCGCCCCGAGGTTTTGTTGACCATGCCAGCCAAGATATTGATAATCGTAGACTTTCCGGCACCATTTGGGCCTAGAAGGCCAAATATCTCGCCCCTTGGCACGTCAAATGTGACGCCTTTTAGCGCCTGCTTTCCGTCAGAATACGTCTTTTGGAGCGTGTCAATTGTGATGGCGGCGTCTGTCATGATTTTGGCAATAGACGCTCGCGCGGCGGAATCAATCTTTGGTGTGCGCTGGTAAGGAGTCGGTAATGTTTTCGGGCTAGGGAGAAATGGGACTGGGGACGTATTTTACTGTGATTTCGCGTAAGGCTCTTATTTCGGCGGCACTTTTGCTGGGCTGTGGCCTTGGCAGCGCCCCTGCTTATGCCGCGCCAACAGCATCAAACGCTGGGGCGGAAGCCGTCGTTGTGCGCCGTTTGTCGTTCATAACAGATGAGAATTTTGATTTCGGCGCGGTCATTGCCGGGGCAACAAGCGGAACAGTTGTCGTTCCGCCCACCGGTGTGCGGACCAAAACCGGCGGGCCCCTTTTGATCGGGACGCTCTATCAGCCCGCTCGTTTTTCGGGTTTAGGGGCGACGAACCAAATCGTTCAAATCTCGATGGGTGCCAATAGTTATGCGTTGCCGCGCGTCGGGGGAGGCGCTCCGGCTATGACCGTTGATACGTTCATCATTGGAAGCACGCCCACCGCGCAATTGACGACGAACCCACTCGTTTTTCGCATCGCATCGGCTACGGGCATCTTCAATTTTCCAGTCGGCGCGACGCTCCGTGTCGGCGCAAACCAACCGCCCGGGGTTTATTCGACGACGGTTGCCATCACGTTGATCTATCAATAATTGCGCCCCGCGCTGCGGCTTGATAAGAGCGCGATTATGACAACATCGCCAAACACCATCACCGTTCAATCTCCTCGCGTCGCTTGCGACGGGGCCTCTGATAGTCCCGGTGGTGCCGCCTTAGGCCATCCCCGCATTTGGCTTGAGATTGACGAACGCGGCTATGCGGAGTGCGGCTATTGCGACATGCGCTTTGTGCTCGCCGGCGGGCCCGCCGATACGCATTGATCCGCGCACAAGCCTTGCTTTAATGGGCTTGTAACCTTCTTTCTAAACCCAGTGGTTTTGCTTTCCCGCGCATAGGATCTGCGGGAACATGAATAGATCTAGACTCATTTTGACCTTTTGGCTTGGGCTATTGGGGTTTGGCGTGACAACGCCTGTGCTCGCGCAAACCGCAGGGCAGGCCAATGTGACGGTCTTGTCGGGCGCAACTATTATCAAACAGAGCGACCTTGTGTTCGGCAATCTGATCGCGGGGCCGACGGCGGGGTCGGTAACGATCAGCACGGCTGGCGCAAGAACGGTGACCGGCGGCACACTTGCATCAGGTGGCGTGTTTAACGCGGCTGAATTCGCAGGATCTGGCGCACGGAACCAACAGGTGATCATCAGCTTTGGCGCGCCCACTATCGTGCTTACGCGCGCAGGCGGGCTTCAAACGATGACAGTCAGCAGCTTTACCATCAACCCTGTGGTTGGCAGTGGGCTCACACAGCTCGGTGCCAGCGGGCGACACCGGATCAACGCGACAACGGGTCTGTTTACCTTTTCGGTCGGCGCAAAGCTAGCGGTCGGTGCCAATCAAACGGGCGGAAATTATTCCGGCACTTTTACGGTCACGGTGAACTATCAATAGCCGAGTTTGCATCCTATATGCACATGATGAACAATTTAGATCCACGCCGCTTCCTCTACCGTGACTCGATGCTCGATCCTGATGGGGCGAAGCGACTGACCGCGCAATTGCTTGGTCAATGCGATGATGGAGAGTTGTTCCTTCAATATAGCGCGTCAGAAAGTTTTGGTTTTGATGATGGCCGCTTAAAAACGGCAGACTATTCGACCGAGGCTGGTTTTGGCCTGCGCGGCGTGTCGGGCGAAATGACCGGCTTTGCCCATGCCAATGAACTGAGTGAAGCGGCCATCCGGCGGGCAGGGGAGACTCTGACGTTGCTCGATCCGGCCAAAGGCAGCATTTCTGCGGCCCCCCGGCGGAATAACCGGCATCTTTATACTGACGGCGATCCAATGGCGCTCATTCCCTTTGCTGAGAAGGTCGCGCTGTGCCAGCAAATTGATGCTGCCGCGCGCGCGCGCGATCCGCGCGTGGTTCAAGTATCGGTCAGCCTCGCTGCAAGCTGGAGCGTGATTGAGATTATCCGCGCCGATGGCTTTGTTGCCAATGATGTCCGGCCGCTGGTCCGGCTGAATGTCAGCGTTGTTTGTGAAGCAAACGGCAGGCGCGAAAGCGGTACTTTCGGCATGGGGGGGCGTTATCTCTACGGGAAGCTTTTTGAACCCGCGCAGTGGGATCGCGCGATTGACGAAGCCTTGGCCCAAGCGCTGATCAATCTTGAGAGTGTTGACGCCCCGGCGGGAGAAATGACCGTGCTCGTTGGTCCTGGTTGGCCCGGTGTGCTCCTCCACGAAGCGGTCGGCCACGGGCTCGAAGGCGATTTTAATCGCAAGGGGACATCGGTTTTTTCAGGACGGATTGGTGAACGCGTTGCCGTTCCTGGTGTCACGGTTGTTGATGATGGTTCGCTCGTGGATCGGCGCGGCTCGCTTTCGATTGATGATGAAGGCACGCCAACATCAGAAACTATTTTGATCGAAGACGGTATTCTGAAGGGCTATATGCAGGACCGGCTCAATGCACGGCTGATGGGCGTTGCCCCAACCGGCAATGGACGGCGTGAAAGCTATGCGCATGCCCCAATGCCGCGCATGACAAACACGTTCATGAAGGGCGGGCAAGACGACCCTGCCGAACTCCTCTCGCGCGTGAAGAACGGAATTTTTGCAAAGAATTTTGGCGGCGGACAGGTTGATATTGTTTCGGGCAAGTTCGTCTTTTCGTGCACCGAGGCGTACCGGATTGAAAATGGAAAGCTCGGAGCCCCGGTCAAAGGCGCAACGCTGATCGGCGATGGGCCGACAGTCCTTACCAAGCTGAAGGGCATTGGGAATGATTTTGCACTCGATGAAGGCATTGGGATTTGCGGCAAGGGTGGTCAAAGTGTGCCTGCCGGCGTTGGGCAACCAACGCTCCTTGTCGAAGGCCTGACAGTCGGCGGAACAGCAGCCTGACATGGCGTTGGTCGAGCTCGTTCGGTTATCGAGCCGGAGCGAGGCCGAAATTGCACGCGGGCGGCTCGAGGTCGATGGTATAACCGCCTTTTGCTTTGATACAGGCATGAACACAGCCGAAAGTGCCGCGATCGCAATCCCCATTCGGCTGATGGTCGACCAGGATGATCTTGCAGAAGCGCGCCTGCTTTTTACCGAACTTGGCGTCCTTTAAAGGAAGTTGGACAATGGCCGAATTCTTTGAAACGCTGAGCGACGCGCATGCGGCCTTCATTGCTAAACAGCCCGTTTTCTTCGTGGCGACAGCCGCTGAAGGCGCGCGGGTCAATCTGAGCCCCAAGGGCATGGATTGTTTCCGCGTTCTCGCACCCAAGCAGGTCGCCTATCTCGATGTGGGCGGATCAGGCAATGAAACGCAGGCGCATCTTACGGCAGACGGCCGGATTACAATCATGTTTTGCGCCTTTGATCAGCCCGCGCTTATTTTGCGCCTCTACGGGCGTGGCCGGTCTATCTTGCCGCAAGATGCAGGCTGGGCGGCGCTCGCTGCGGCGTTTACCCTTCTGCCCGGAACCCGTCAGATTTTCGTGATCGACATAGAGACTGTTCAGACGAGTTGTGGCTGGGGCGTGCCCTATATGAGTTTCGACCGCGAGCGCGAGACCCTTTCAAAGGCGCACCGCAGTTATCCGCCCGGAGCCTATCTTGAAAAGATCAAAGAGCGCACCAAAAGTATTGATGGCCTTCCCGTGCGGCTTCAAACGGTGATCGTAAGCGCTTAGGGAACGAGGGGCTGCCCTCAGCTGTGTTTGGTCCAGCGAATGAGCGAGAGATCATAACCCAATGACTTAACACGGTTTTCGATCATCGAGCGGGTAGCCTCCCCAGGGTTTGCCGCGCGTGTCAACATCCAGAGATAGCGTCCACTTGGCTCCCCTACGATCGACCAGCTGTAATCATCGGCGTGGTCGAGGACCCAATAATCGCCGTAGAACGGGCCGAAAAAGGAGACTTTGAGCTTGGCGTTGGACACAGTGTCAATGATCTTTGCTTTGCCCTTGGCGATCTTGACCTTGCCCGTGACGCTCCCTTGGTGACAGGTGTTGATGACGCGCAGGGTGTGAGCGTCGATCAGGCTATAATCAGCGGTTACCGC
>JBEGTP010000299.1:0-4274 GCA_041179365.1 Pseudomonadota bacterium | reverse complement strand
CCTGTGTAAACCTCGATCTCAGCAGGAAGGTTGGCCGCATCAAAGGCGCTCCGTAGCGCCAACTTGGCACCAGGATCGCGTTGGTTGTCATTATCTGCAATCGCAATCAAGGCCGATGCTTTCATTTTCGAAACGAGGTGATGCGGGCTATCTGGTTTGTCAGTGGCAAGTCCGCCGCCGTGGAACGAGCCAATCGCGCCAATCCGTTCCGGCAGCAACGCCGCCGTGTGAAACGTCATTGGTCCTCCCATACAATACCCGATGGTGCCAATCTTACGCTTCTTATCGACCCCCCTCTGGGCATCAAGCCAGTGGACGAAGGCGGCGGCATCAATCTCAGTAGTTTTGGCGCTCAGCGCTTGAGCCATCGGCATCAGTTTTGCGCGCACCGCCGGCATTTGAAAATCATCATTCGGGCCAACGACCGGTGCCTTGGCAACGCGGTAGAAGGGGTTGATAACGAGCACGGCATAGCCCGCTTCGGCAAGGCGCTTTCCCATAAGTTCAAACGCGGGACGCAGGCCTTTAATGTCGGGCCAAATCAAAACGGCGGGATGTTTGCCCTTGGCTGGATGGACGAAATAGGCATCGCAAACGCCATCTGGTGTTGTGATTGAGACCGTGCTGGCCCGGACGGGCAGGGCATTGGCGGCACTCGGAATCAAAAGCGCCAACCCGGCTCCTGCCGCGAGGAGCCCGATATCACGGCGGCTCATCAATGCCGCGTCGTCCGCAGCGGTTAGATCATCGCACATCTCTAGTCTCCATTGGCAAAAGAACAGATCCACTCACTGTTAAAACCGCCGCATGCGCGACTCTAGCGCTTTTAAATCAAATCGCGAAAGCCGCCATAGCGCCCTCGAAAGAACAGCATAGGGTCATCTTCTCGTTCAACGTCCAAATGTTGAACAGCCCCCAAGACGACATAATGATCGCCTGCTTCAAGCACATCATGCAGCGAACAATCGATCCAAGCGATCACATTTTCAAGCCGCGGTGTCCCGCGCTGCGAAAGCGAGTAGGGCACACCAGCGAATTTATCCGGCCCCGGCGTGGCCAATTGCCGACACAGCTCTGTCTGATCACTGGCAAACACGTTGACGCAGAAATGGCCTGCCGCTCTGATGAGAGGCCAACTTCCGGACTTCCGGTCTGGCAAAAAGCCGACAAGCGGGGGATCAAGGGAAACTGACGTGAAAGATCCCACGACAAGCGCGAGGGGCTTTGCGTCTTCACCCATCGCGGTCACCACACAGACACCGGTGGGATAGTTCCCCAAAACCTTACGGAAAGTTGCTGCATCAATCATTCGGCAGCCATAAGCTTTCCAGCCCGCATTTTGCAACGGGATTGTCTATAGAATGAGGCGGACGCGCTGGGCTGCGCAGTGCTGTGGATCGATTAGCGGACATAGCGACGAAGCAATCCCGGGTTGTGATTTGCAGGGTTGGTCCTTAGCCGTCCAATGTTTACCGGCAAGCGCATCAATTGAAGGACTTGAACGCCTAGATATATTTGCAAACAGACAAGCTGAAATCATCCGCACGCGCGAACGCTAAGGCGCGTCGGGCCACCGCGCGGATAAGGCGGGCTGCGCTGCCTAGGGCGCGAGCTAACGTCATCGATATTGACAATGTGGTACCAATCGCTCGGTAAACGTAGCGATGGTGAACTGGAAAGGCATGCTTTCAGCTCAGGACCTCAATGATGAGTTTATGTGACCATCATCCGCGCCAAAATGAACGATAGGCAGGGGTCCAGCCCGCCGTCTCCAATCGCTTGGCATTCCAATCGATTTCTCTTGACATATATGACCTGCACCAATTAATTGGCCTTACCAGTTAACAGATTTGGTCATATTACCGCGAGTCGCGGTTTTTGGGAGGATTTCTATGTCACGCACGTTCATGCTCTTGGCCGGTGTCAGCACCGCGTTTATTGTCACCCCCGCTTTCGCGCAGAACGCGGCGCCAGCTGAAGCGGACACGGGTCTCGAAGAAATTGTCGTCACAGCGCAAAAGCGCGAAGAAAATCTTCAGAACGTCCCTATTTCGGTTACCGCTCTTTCGGCGGAAACACTTTCGAACAACCGGATCGCTGATTTCACTGACCTGACAAGAGCTGCATCGTCGTTGACCGTCACGCAAGCAACTTCCTCTCCAAACAACTCGATCATCTTGCGCGGCATCGGCACCTTCGCATTTTCAATTGGTGTAGAGCCAAGCGTTGCCGTGATCGTTGATGATTTGCCCGTGGTTCAGCAGGCACAAGCGTTTGATTCGCTTGGAGATGTTCAACGGATCGAAGTTCTCAAAGGACCACAAGGCACATTGTTCGGCAAGAACGCCTCTGCCGGGGTCGTCAATATCGTTACCAAGGATCCGTCGAGCTCAATGGGCGGCAGCATTGCCTTTACCGCAGCGACCGATGACGACTACCGCGCAGAAGCCTCGCTTTCCGGGCCTTTTGGCGACAATGGCTCGGGCTTCCGTCTGAGCGGTGTCTATCATAATTTCAAAGGAAATGTTCGCAACCTGACAACCGGGCACACATTGAACGATCAGTCCGCTATTGGACTCCGGGGCAAAATCAAGCTGGTTCTTTCTGACAATCTCGATTTCACGCTGAACGGATCTTACGGTAAAACGACGCAGGACGGGACAGCAACCACGATCCGTTCGATTAACCCGCTCGGTACGCCGCGCGTGTTGGGCAACCCCGCGTTGGCGGTTGTGCCTAGCTTGGTCGGGATTACCGCTGGGGAAGGCAATTACAATGCCCGCGTCGATTCCGAAGGCGCGACGACAAACAAGACCAGTACCATTTCGGGCAAGTTTGCACTGGACCTTGGTGCCGTGAAGCTGATTTCAGTGACAGGCTTTCAAGATTGGAAATTCAACTTCCAGAACGACGTTGATGGCACAGACCTCAACGTTCTCGGTGCGCTGACTGGTGGAGCGTCGAGTGGTGGCATCGCGCAGAGGGGCCCCTATCATTCGCGCCTCTTTACACAGGAACTTCGCGTCGTTTCCTCCGGGTCTGGCCCGCTCAAATATGTCGCAGGCATGTTCTTTGCTGATGCCAAGACAGATCGTGCATTCAACCGTGGTCCGGTTGCATTGCTCGCCAACTGGGATGCAACAGCGACCAGCAAGAGCCTCGGCCTGTTCGCTCAGCTCGACTATACGCTGCCGACCAACACCACCATTACCGGCGGGCTGCGGTACAATCACGAAAAAGTAGGGGTGCGTTTTGATAATTTGCTCGCAACGGCCACGCTGAATAGTTGCGCCACAGGGAATCCGTTGTGCAGGGGGTCCAACGCTGACAATGTGGTTACTTGGAAGGGCACAATCTCTCAGGAGCTTGCGCCGCAGATCATGGTTTATGGCAGTGTCGCCAAGGGGTATAAGGGCTTTGCCTATGACGTTTCATCGGGTTTCAACCCGGCGCGCGTCAAAGCGGCTCTTGCTGGAACGGCTCCAGGGCTCAATGGCGTTGGCCCGGTCAAGGCTGAAAACTCGACCTCTTATGAGCTGGGTCTCAAGAGCCGCTTCTTCGACAACAAAGTGCAGTTCAACGTCACTGGCTTCACGACTGACTATAACAATTTTCAGGCGCAATCGGCCGTCATTATCGCTGGCGCGCTGCAACCGGTGCTCAACAACGTCGGCAAGCTGAAGACTAAGGGCGTCGAGGTGGAGCTCTCCGCCAAGCCGTCTGATTGGTTGCGGCTCGATGCGTCGGCGGCCTATACCGATGCGAAAATGATCGTGTTTCCAGGCGCGCAGGGTTACGCTGATCAAACGGGGCAAGTGTGGAATGGCACTGCATCGGCGCTGGTGGGGAATTGCACCACCGCCGCAGCAGCGACAGCCCTTGCACCGCGCACGACGTGCGGCTTTCAAAATCGCAGCGGCGGAAAGCTTCCTAACGCGCCAAAGTTTAAGTTCAACATTGGCGCGACAGGCGAGTTACCGTTTGGTGACGGAAATAAGGCGATCATCACGTTAAACTACCAGCACCAGAGCGCCGTAAACTTTGATCTGCTTGGAAATCCTCTGCTCACTCAAAAGGGCTACGGCATCTTCAACGCCGGGTTAGGCGCTGAATTCGGGCCATTCCGCGCTACGGTGTTCGTCAACAACCTGTTCGATAAGCATTATGCGGGCGGCCTGTCTGATGGCTTTGGCGCATTGGGTGGCAATGCGACAAACCCAGCGCATGTGATCTACCAAGTGTTGCCACGCGACTCCTCACAGTTCTTCGGCCTC
>JBEGTP010000298.1:0-6303 GCA_041179365.1 Pseudomonadota bacterium | reverse complement strand
CATTGGGTCCGGCCTTGGCCGTGATTGTCGTCCCCTCGAGCGGGTCGAGTGCGATGTCGATTTTCGGTCCTTTGCCTGGCGCGGAGCCGACCTTTTCACCGATGAACAGCATCGGGGCTTCATCGCGCTCGCCCTCGCCGATGACGACGGTTCCGTCCATTTCAAGCTCATTGAGCGCCGCGCGCATCGCTTCCACAGCCGCCGCATCGGCGCGCTTTTCATCGCCGCGCCCGACAAGTTTAGACGCCGAGATTGCGGCTGCCTCAGTCACACGCACCATTTCCAAAACAAGAACCCGGTCGAGGACGGTGCTGCGCGTTACCATTGGACTTTTACCCTTTGTCATTGCATGTTTAAGGTTCGATAGGCGAGGAGAGCGAACTTGTCGAGAATGGTGCGCGTGACATTTGGTAAAGCAGCGATGTTGTTTGCGCTTGCGGCTGTGCCTGCCACTTTGGCATTGGCTTTGGTTGAGCAGGCGGCGGCGCAAGAGCGCGACGTGTCGGCTGACGATGCCGTTGCGCGCTCCAAAAAACGCTTTGAAACCGACGAAGCAAAATGCCTGCGCGGAGACGATAGCGTCGAGATATTGGTCTGCTCGCGCCGCCGTTCACCCTATGCCTTGCCCCTGCCTGGCGAACGCGGACCGCGCGATGGCGCCCAAACGGCGCACGGTGAAGTCAGCGGCGCGCGCGATGAGACCCTGAGCACGGGGAGCTGCGGCGTCAGCTTTGGAGACCGCTGCGGGGGCGGCGTTAATGTGTTGGCCGCGGTGCCACTGGTATTTCAGCTCCTGCGCAAAATTGCGGATCCCGACGCCGATTGATGCGCATTACACCGACCTGCGTCACCGTTCGCCCTTTTTGAGCGCGAGGCCGAGGCCGCCACAGGCAAGCGCAAGCGCGATATCGAGATAGAAGGGCGCGCGCAGTCCCCATATATCCGCCGCCCATCCCGCAAGCGGAGGGCTCAGCACACCGCCAAAGAGCTCAGCGGTGCACATCGAAAGGGCAACGGCTGTCGTGGTGCGAGAAAGCGGCACAGTCTCAGCGGGGATGATCGCACAAACCAAAGGCGCACAGCCAATGGTCAACCAGCCGACCATGAGCAGGAGTGCTAGAAGCACCGCCGAATGCGTGACATATAGAAGGGCAAGCGGCGTTAGGATCGAACAGAACCCGGCGGCGATGACCATCGTGCGCCGACCAAAACGGTCTGAAAGCGCTGGGATAAGAACACCGCCAACAAGGCCGCCCAAGCCTGCGAGGCCGAGCATCCAGCCCATAACAGGTTTTGAAAAGCCGAGCGTGTCGGTGAGATAACGCGGCATGAACACGTTCTGGATCGTCAGCCAGGCGGTAAAAAGGGCAGCGATCGCCATTGAGAGCAAGAGGTTGCGCGAGCGCAGCAGCGATCGGATCGGCGGCAGCGGTGGCGCTGTAAGGGCGGGCACTTCCTTGCGCGGATCCCGCAAAACCATTGCCACAAGCGCCGCACCAATCAAGCCTGGAACGGCGGAAACAAAAAAGGCGATGCGCCAGCCCAATGTCTCGGCTAGGTGCACCATGATCGGTGGGCCAAGCATCGCGCCGATCGCAAAGGCCCCCGCAATCTGCATCGTTCCCATATTAAAGCCGCGCCGCGCGGGGGGAGAGGCTGAATGCATGAGCGTTTGTGTGAGCGGCACCAAGGGCCCCTCGCTCGCACCAAGCGCGAAACGCGCCATAAACAAGGTGACAAACCCAGTGGCAACGCCCGCGCCGGCAGACAGCAGCGAAAAGGCAATCAGCACCCAGACTAAAATCGCCTTTTGCCTTCCCGTCCGGTCGGCTGCGTTGGCGATCAGAAAGCCAAACACGGCAATACTGGCAGAAAGCGCGGACGACAAAAGGCCCAATTGCGCATTCGTCAGCCCTAAAGGCCCGAAGAAATACGGCGAGAGAAAATTCACAGCAAGCCGGTCAAGCGCAACAATGCCATTCACAAAAGAGAGGATGAGTAAGACCTGCCACTCATAGCGGCGCTCATGCGCTGCGGTGCCCCATGCGGTAAATTTCAAGTCTGTTTTCCCGGTTGATTTTCTGACTGGCACGATCATAGAAACACTATTGGCAATGGCGAGAGGAAAGTGATGATGCACGCGGGGTCTTGTCTGTGCCGTGCGGTGACGTTCACTGTCGACGCGCCCTTGCAACCGCCCGATGCGTGCCACTGCACCCAGTGCCGCAAGCAATCAGGCCATTTTTGGGCCTCAACCGATGTACCGCGCGCGGCGCTCAGCGTGAAGGGCGCGCGGTCCCTGCGCTGGTATCAATCGTCCGAAAAAATCAGGCGCGGGTTTTGCAAAATCTGTGGGTCGTTCCTCTTTTGGGATCCGCCTGCGCGCGCGAGCATCGCCATCGCCATGGGAGCCTTTGATACGCCGACCGAAACCGCCCTTGCCGTGCACATTTTTGTTGCAGACAAGGGCGATTATTACGCCATCGCCGATGGGCTCCCGCAAAACAAAGCTTAGAAAGACGATCCATGGAGAGAGGCCTTCACCCCCACAGCACTGGCCAATTTGATAATCATGCGGCGCCTACAACACAGATTAGCGTCAGGCCGCTCGCTGCCGCAATGGGGGCTGAGATCATCGGGGTAGATTGCGCCGCGATCACCGACGCGCAATTTGTTGAGGTTGAGCAGGCCTTGTTTCATCACAAAATGCTCTACTTTCGCAATCAAGCGCTGTCGCACGGTGATCAATCTGCGTTTAGCGCACGCTTTGGCGGCTTTGCGGAGGATGCTTACACAACAGGCGTGCCGGGCTTTCCAGAAGTGCAGCCGGTCATCAAAGAAGCCGACGAACGCACCGGCCATATTTTTGGTTCGGGCTGGCATACCGATTCGCCCTTTCTCGCTGCGCCGCCCGCGATCAGCCTGCTCCGCTCGATCACCATTCCGCCGTTTGGCGGCGATACGATCTGGGCGAACAGCGCGCTTGCCTATCGCGCGCTTAGTGAGACGATGCAGGCGGTGCTCGGTCACTTGCGCGTCGAGATGTCGATCAGTCCCGTCCTCGCGTCTGCGCAAGCCCATGGCACGCCGTCTGAAAGCCCGACCGGCCAGCTTGCCGCGACGCGCGACGGCCGAGCGCTGAGTGCTGCTTTGCGCGCCAAAATTGAAGGGGCAGACCATCCCCTTGTCCGCACCCACCCCAAGTCAGGTGAAAAGGCGCTGTATTGCGACGGCTCTTATGCGGTGGGCATCAAAGGCATGTCGCGCCCGGAATCGGCCGCCTTGCTTGACTTTCTGGTCGATCATATGACCCAACCCGCCTTCACGTGCCGCCTGCGCTGGGAACCCGACATGCTCGTGATGTGGGATAACCGGCTGTGCATTCATCAAGCTTTCAATGATTATGATGGATACCGCCGCGAAATGTACCGCACCACGATAGCCGGTGAAGTGCCGCAGTAAGGCGAAAATATGGACACTCAACCTATGCCAATCCGTGTGACAAAGCGCAGTCGGTTCGACCGTGTGAAGTTTGGACTGCGAGCACTCGCCGTGTTGGCATTTCTCGGCGCTTCGTCTGTCTCTGCGCAGAACCAGAGCGATTCCTATGAGCAAGAAGCAATGGCTTACATTAGCCAAGGCCAAGCCGCCGAAGCAGGCGGTGACTATGCATCGGCTTGCCAGCTTTACGGTCTGGCTTGGGGTAAATTCGACTGGGTCGAAGACGCGCTGCTCGAAGAAAGTAGAATGACGGTGTCGGTCGATTCCTATGGCAATCCGACCGAAGATACTGGTTTGCAGCGCAATTTGCAGGCGACGCATAGAAATAGCAGGCGCGCCTATGATCTTAAGGCGGCGGCGTGTGCAAAGGCCGGGGACGTGGCAACACAGGGTCAACCCGCTGTCCCCACGGGCAATCTAAAGCGGGCGACGGATTGGATGCAGCTCGGAATTCAACAATTTGATGCCGGCAAAACCGTGGAAGCCTGCGCGACAATGCGGAAGTCTGAGACGCTTTTTGTCCTTCTCTTGGACGGCTATACTCAGGCCAATGCAAGTCCTGAAGTCATCAAGCTGCTGGCGCAAAATGTTGAGATAACGGGAGAAACAATCCCCAACACAATGCATTGCCCGCGACTGCCCAAAGAGGAAACATTCCTATTTGCTATCAATAAATTCCAAGAATTGACCAATGAAACCTTCAATACCTATATGAAAGCTGAAAAAATCAGAAGCGACGGCAATATGAAGGAAGCGTGTCGGCTTTATAAATCGGCAAAAGCAACCGCTGACGAAGCATACACGTGGCACGAGCGGTCGCGTGTTGCGGATGGCCATGAGGCGGCTGAAGCGGACATGTTTGAGAAAAAAACCGCTATCGCCAATGAAAATGTGAGAGATACAACTGAAAAAGTGCAGCAATGTATCAAATTAGGGCTGTAACATTTCATATTCAGCGGGCGTTTCAATAGTCACCTGCCACACTGGCTGAAGGCAAGCTCTATTCAGGTCGCTTGATCACCTGCCACCCATTGCGCTTGGAGGCGGGCAACGCCAGAGATTAGCTTCAACGATAAAACGGGGTCACACCTGAACCCCAAGGACGTCTCCGTATTCCCGTCATTTTGGTGGTTGAAATGTGCAGCACTGTTGGATCGACGCCATGCCCACCTTTGGTTCAACCAAAATGAAGCCTGATTCTGACTCAATCACGTAAGGAGCAATATAGCGGCTGACCCCGGTGACCTCGAGGAAGTAGGTCTTTCCTTTTTCGACTCTGACACCAATTTGTGAGCCGCTCTGTGATGCAAATATGGGCCATTTCAGAGTCACGATATGCAGGCCGGGCGTTACGCTCACGGCTGTGTACTTCCCGTTGCCTATACCGACAATCTTGCGGCCATCGACCTTGACAGCTGGTGCCCAAATTATGGGCTCGGCGTAATCGCGGTAAACAAAGAGCAGGCCGTTCTCTCCTGCCACCTCGGTGACAGGCGCGATGGCTGGCGCTGATGGTGGCGGTGCGGCTGCGATGAGCATGCCACAAGTAAAACCGAGGACAGCTTTAGCTTTCATTTGCTATGATCTCCCATTCACTCTTTATAGGCACCGTCCGGATTTTTGGTGCGCGTTATAAAATCACGCTCCCAAACCTTCATTCGCCTTGTCGTTGCGCCAACACCCCCATCAACGCCCCTTCTTGCTCCCGCGCCGCGCCTTTAGGCGGGTTCCATCGCCCGCTTGTAAATGCTTGTCTTGGGCTTTTCGAAAAGCTTCATCACCATGGGCTCGAAAAAGCTTAAGGGTGCGGTGTCATAGGCGGGGTCAAAGGCCGGGCAATCATAGGTTTCGATGAAGGCAGCGGTGGCTTCAAAATGCTCATGCCCGCGGAACTGTTCGCGCATGTCGCGGTCGAGCCCGATGTGGTGGAAGAAGTTGACGCCCTGAAAAATGCCGTGGTGCTGCGTGATCCAGTGGAGTTCTTCGGAAACAAAGGGCTTGATGATGGCGGCGGCAATATCGGGGTGATTATAGGCGCCGAGCGTGTCGCCAATATCATGCAGGAGCGCCATGACGACATAGTCTTCGCTGCATCCGTCGCGGTGCGCGCGGGTTGCGGTTTGGAGGCAGTGTTGCAGCCGGTCGATGGCAAAGCCTCCGTAATCGCCGTCGAGCAGCTTCAGGTGCGCGAGCACGCGACTGCCGCCCGCCTTTGAATAGGGCACCAGATGCGTCATGATCGCGGCCCAATCTTGCTGCGTTGATTGCGCCATATCGTGGAAGGTTGCGCTTGCGCCGTCGTGCGTCTGATCCGTCACCCGATCTCTCCTCATTTCTGAACGCTTAGACTAGCGCAGGAATTCACCCGCTTCAATCCGCCGCAGATTTGCGCTAGACCGACACGATGGAATTCACTGGACTGCGATCACGGGCCTTTTTTAGCGACAAGCGCCGCGCGTTTTGGACGCTGCAAGCGCTGGGTTGGACCTTTTATCTGATGCTCAGGCTGGTGAGCGGGGCCGGGGCGGGGATGAGCCTGTCGTTTGCGCTGCCGCTCTTGATCTCGACGGCGTCGGGCTATTCGGTGACGCTTATCATGGGCGGCTCGTTCCGCTGGCTGATCACCCGCAAGCCAATGGTCACCTGGGGCCTTTCGCTCACCGTTTTTTTGGCCAGCGTGATGTTTACATCCATGATTGACGCGTGGGTTTTCAATTTGCTCGACCGTGAAGGCGCTGAGTTTACGGGCTCGCTCTTTCTCTCTGCATTGTCGGTCAACGCGCTTTTGCTCGGCGCGTGGGC
>JBEGTP010000297.1:0-6263 GCA_041179365.1 Pseudomonadota bacterium | reverse complement strand
AAGGAGTTCAGATTATGACCCATGCAGCCATGTTGGAAAAGATTGAGAAGGGGGCCGGGTTTATCGCTGCGCTTGATCAAAGTGGGGGCTCTACGCCCAAGGCATTGTCAGGCTATGGTATTGATTCAAGCGTATTTTCTGGCGAAGATGAGATGTTTTCATTGATCCATCAAATGCGCAGCCGGATTATTATGTCGCCGGGCTTCACAGGTGAAAAGGTGATCGGTGCGATACTCTTTGAGCGGACGATGGAAGGCCAAGTGAATAATCTGCCAACGCCCCAGGCCCTATGGGAGAAAGGCGTTGTGCCCTTTATCAAGATCGATAAGGGGATCGAAGATGAGGCGAACGGCGTGCAAATGATGAGGCCGATGCCTGAGCTCGCGGCGCTGTTAGACCGTGCAAAGGCGCTGGGGGTGTTCGGCACGAAGGAGCGCTCCGTTATCAACCTTGCCAACCAGCAAGGCATTGAAGCCATTGTGGCGCAACAGATCGAAGTGGGGCTTCACGTGCTTGCCGCAGGTCTCATCCCCATGCTTGAGCCCGAAATCAATATCAAAAGCCCAGAACGAGCTGAGGCAGATGCCATATTGTGCGACACGCTAGGGCAACAGTTAAGTGCAATGCCTGGCAACGCAAAAGTGATGCTGAAACTTAGCCTTCCGGTCACGTCAGGACATTTTGACGCGCTGGTCGATCATCCGCGTGTGCTTCGCGTTGTGGCGCTTTCTGGCGGATACAAGCGGTCCGAAGCTTGCACTGAACTCGGAAAAAACCGGGGAATCATCGCGAGCTTTTCCCGCGCGCTGCTCGAAGATCTTCGTTTTCAAATGGACGATGCAAGCTTTGATGCGTCGCTTGGCGACGCGATTGACGATATTTACAAAGCTTCAACCCAAAAGCGCTGATGCCCCTGCTTGTGTTCAAAAGGATCCGTATTGGTTTCTCTCTTTGCAAAGTAAATAGCGTGGTTAAGGCGGAATGCTTAGATTTGCGCCGCTAGCGATGGGGCGCTTCTCGGGCGTGCAATTTTGCCACTGATGCCGCCAATTGCAGGCCGCCAACACTGGCTTCGCGCGTATATTAAAATGCACTTCACTCCATAGCACGCGCGAGTGGACCGTCAGGTAAGGGGGAAAGCGAGATCGTTCCTATCCGCAGATTTCCTATGAATAGAGGCCTGCTACAGCGCAAACTTCAAAAGTGACTTACTTATAAGCGCGTTTGCCTTATAAGGCTGCCATGGATGAAGCAGATATTATACCTCTCGCGGAAGGCTTTGCGGATCGTTTCGATCAAAAGGCGCAAACAGCCTGTCAGCTTTACATTATTTCGCCTCCAGCGCTTGATTTTGATTTTCCAGATCGGTTGGAGCGTGCCCTTGATGGCGGTGCTGTTGCGGCGTTTCAATTGCGGCTCAAGGGGATCGATGAACACGCCATCGCGCGGCTCGCCGCGCCGTTGCAAAAGCTTTGTGCAGACCATGAAGCCGCATTTATTGTGAACGACAGTGTCGGATTGGCAAAAAGATTAGGGGCTGACGGTGTTCATCTGGGCCAAGATGACGGAGATCCGCGCGCGGCCCGTGATATTTTGGGGCGGGATGCGCAAATTGGCGTGACCTGTCACAACAGTCGCCATCTTGCCATGGAGGCTGGTGAGGCTGGTGCAGACTATGTTGCTTTTGGTTCGTTTTACCAAACCAATACAAAAATTACCTCACATAGTGCCGATACGGGTTTATTGTCTTGGTGGACGGTGATTACCCCGATCCCTTGTGTTGCCATCGGTGGTATAACGCCTGAAAATGCAGCACCCCTAATTGCCGCTGGGGCAGACTTCATTGCAGTGAGCGCGGCGATTTGGCAGCATCCGGGCGGCGAGGATGTGGCTGTGCGCGCTTTTAATGCGCTTTTTTGAGAGGAGTGGGGGCAAATAGCCCACAAAGCTTGCCGCGCCGCAGCGCTTGGGCTATCGGCGCGCCCTGCTCTTTCCCAATTGTATAGGTGCCCCCATGAAGATCAACGCGGTTGAAATCCGTCCCGGTAACATTCTTGAATATGAAGGCGGCATTTGGCGCGCGGTCAAGATTCAGCATACGCAGCCGGGTAAGGGTGGGGCCTATATGCAGGTCGAGATGAAAAATCTGATCGACGGGCGAAAGAATAACGTCCGCTTTCGCTCAGCAGAGACGCTTGAAAAAGTGCGGCTTGAGACAACCGATTTCCAGTTTCTTTTTCAAGAAGGCGATACCCTGACCTTCATGGATAAGGAGACGTATGAGCAGGTAACGCTTGATCGCGGGATCCTCGGCGACGCTGCGGCGTTCCTGCAAGACGGTATGGACGTGGTGATGGAGCTTTGGGAAGAGCGCCCCATTTCGGTGCAACTACCCGATACCATCGAAGCGTTGATCGTTGAGGCTGATGCGGTTGTAAAAGGGCAAACGGCGTCTTCGTCTTACAAGCCGGCGATCCTTGAAAATGGCGTTCGTATCATGGTTCCGCCCCATGTTGGCGCGGGGACGCGGATCATCGTTGATGTCTATGCCCAGGAATATGTGAAGCGGGCCGATTGAGATGGCATCGCATTCAGGCTTAATGACGATTATGGATCGGGCGGCGCGCAAGGCGGGTAACAAATTGCGGCGCGACTTTAACGAGGTCCAGCATCTCCAGGTGAGCCGCAAGGGGCCCGCCGATTTCGTGTCAAAAGCCGATCAAGCGTCAGAGCGCACGCTCTATGATGAGCTCAGTCGCGCGCGTCCCGATTGGGGCTTTGTGCTGGAAGAAGGTGGCGTGATTGAGGGCGACCCCGCCAAGCCCATCTTCATTATTGACCCACTTGATGGCACATCCAATTTTTTGCACGGCATTCCGCACTTCGCGATTTCGATCGGTGTCGAAGAACAGCTCCCCAGCGGAAAGCGTGAAATAACAAGCGCGCTTGTTTATCAGCCGATTACCGACGAGAGTTTTTGGGCGGAAAAGGGCAGGGGCGCGTGGTTGATGGATCAGCGGCTTCGCGTTGGCGGGCGACGCGATTTGACCGAATCATTGATCGCAACAGGTATCCCGTTTCACGGCCAAGGTGATTTTGGGCAGTGGAGCCGCATTTTTGGGGCCGTCGCGCCCGAAGTCGCGGGTATTCGTCGTTTTGGCGCGGCGTCGCTCGATTTGGCATGGGTCGCGGCGGGTCGTTTTGATGGCTTTTGGGAAGCTGGGTTGAAACCCTGGGATGTCGCCGCAGGGATGTTGCTCGTGCGCGAAGCAGGTGGATTCGTCACTGATTTCCGTGGGAGCGACAAGCCAATGGAGCGCAGTGAATTTCTCGCGGCGAACGACGTTCTGCATTCAAAGTTGCACAAGCTGGTCGTTGGCGCGCTCAAGAACTAGATTTTGTCCACAAAATAGGGCGAAAGCAGCCGATTGACTGCCTTGCACCGTGCGCTTTGCTGGCCTAAAGCCGCGCTCGAATCCCGACCTTCAAGTCGGGCCTTGGGAGTATTTTGATGGGGTCGATCCAATCTGGGCTCGATACAGGAGTGGCGGCGGGTTATCTGCCGATCTTGTTGTTTCTCGGCGTTGCGTTGCTCTTGTCGAGCGCGTTTGTGTTTTTGCCGATGCTCGCTTCGCGCGGCACGGGGACCCACAATCCCACCGCTGAAAAGCTTAGCGAATATGAATGCGGGTTTCCCGCTTTTGAAGATAGCCGGTCGCAGGTCGATGTGCGCTTTTATCTTGTCGCCATCCTGTTCATTGTTTTTGATCTGGAAGCGGCTTTCCTCTTCCCATGGGCGGTGAGCCTGAAAGAAACGGGCTGGGCGGGTTGGACCGGGATGATGTTATTCCTCTTTGAACTTGTGCTCGGCCTTGTTTATGCTTGGAAAAAGGGAGCGCTCGAATGGGAGTAGATCTCACGCCGACGGCTGGAGCGCTGCCTGCTGGCATACACCCAGACGAAAGCTTTTTTAACGGCCTGAATGACGAGCTGACAAACAAAGGCTTTATCGTCGCTTCAACTGAAGAGCTGTTCCAATGGGCGCGGACGGGTTCGCTCTGGTGGATGAGCTTTGGTCTTGCGTGTTGTGCGGTGGAAATGATCCATGTGAATATGCCGCGCTATGATCTTGAGCGCTTCGGCGTCGCCCCGCGCGCCAGCCCGCGCCAGTCCGATGTGATGATTGTCGCGGGAACGCTGTGCAACAAAATGGCCCCGGCGCTGCGTAAGGTCTATGATCAGATGTCTGATCCCAAATACGTCATTTCAATGGGTAGCTGCGCAAACGGCGGCGGCTATTATCACTATAGCTATAGCGTTGTACGCGGCTGTGATCGGATTGTGCCGGTCGATATATACGTGCCAGGCTGTCCACCGACGGCTGAGGCTTTGCTTTACGGCATCATGCAATTGCAGCGGAAAATCCGCCGCGTCGGAACGATGACGCGGTGAAGCTCGCATTGCGACCGATTGGCGCTGCCATTTTGGGCGTTGCGTTGGCTTCTAGCGTGCCCGGACTAGCGCTGCCGGTCGCCACCGTATGGCTGCGTGCTGCGTCTTCTGATCATGCCCTTTCAGCCGAGACGCCTTGCAGTTTTGAGGAGGTGGAGGGTTTTCGGCAGCTTCCCTCAGATTTTTTGAAGGGGATAATCTTGCCCTCGCAATCGCGCATCGTGTGTGCGAAGAATGGTTTGATATTGCTCGCTGGTGTGTCCGAAAGCTCTGAGGCAGAAGCGCGTGGTTCTGCCATTTTTGATCAACTAATGGCGTTCGCCAAGGCTGACAAGACTGCGGAAGGTGCGCCTTCGCTAGTGACAATCGACGGACATCGAGCATTTCTGAATCGGCAGGAGTCCAATGGGGTTGTAGCACAAACCGGAACGATTGAGCTCTCGCGCACGAGCATCATAGTAGCGGTCGCCGGAGGCGGACAACCCGGCGTTAGTCTTACTGTAAAAGAGCAAGGTGACGCGATCAATCGGTTTTATGGCTCAATCAAGGTTGGCGGCCAATGACTCGTATCCATTCTGCTCCAAAATTCTCGTCCAACAAAGGCGTCGCTGCCGCGATTAAAAAGGCGCTGGGTAAGGATTTGATCTCGGTCGCTGAAATTAGCGAAGAGATTGAGATCCACGTCAAGGCCGATAAGCTCATTGGTTGCATGATGCAGCTGCGCGATACGTGCGACTATCAACAGTTGATGGAGATTGCTGGCGTTGATTGGCCCGATCGCGATCCGCGCTTTGAAGTCGTTTACTGCTTGCTTTCGCTGACCAAAAATCATCGGATTCGCGTTCATATTAGCACCAACGAGGACACGCCTGTACCGAGTGTCACGGGCATCTGGCCCGTCGCTGGTTGGCTGGAGCGCGAGGTGTTCGACATGTACGGCGTCCTCTTTGCAGGCAACACAGATTTGCGGCGCATTCTGACTGACTACGGCTTTGTGGGGCACCCGCAGCGCAAGGACTTTCCGCTCTCAGGCTATGTTGAGTTGCGGTATTCCGAAGAGCATAAGCGCGTGATGTATGAGCCCGTGCAACTGGCGCAAGATTTCCGTAGCTTTGATTTCATGAGCCCGTGGGAAGGCGCTGAGTATATCTTGCCCGGCGATGAGAAGGGGTCAAAGACGTGAGCCTCGTTCAAGAGACTGCCCCTACAACGGGCGATGAATCGATCCAGAATTACACGATCAATTTCGGCCCGCAGCATCCTGCCGCGCACGGCGTGCTTCGGCTTGTGATGGAGCTTGACGGTGAAATCGTCGAACGGCTTGATCCGCACATCGGCCTGCTCCACCGGGGGACTGAAAAGCTGATCGAGCATAAAACCTATCTGCAGGCTTTGCCCTATTTTGATCGGCTCGATTATTCCTCCCCACTCGCGATGGAATATACTTATGTCCTCGCGGTTGAGAAATTACTCGGCCTCGAAGTGCCGCTGCGGGCGCAGTATTTGCGGGTGTTTTTTGCAGAGCTGACGCGGCTTTCAAATCATCTGCTGAATGTTGGCTGCCACATCCTAGATGTAGGCGCGATGACGCCGACACTTTGGATGTTTGAAGCAAGAGAAGATTGCCTCAACTTCTTCGAACGGGCTTCGGGCGCAAGGATGCATAGCGCCTATTTTCGCCCGGGCGGCGTCCATCAGGATGTGCCGCTGAAGCTGCTGACCGACATTGCCGATTGGCTGGATGATCGCTTGCCGCGCCTGTTCGAGGACGCGCTCAGCCTTGTCGCGGACAACCGCATTTTCAAGCAGCG
>JBEGTP010000296.1:0-2655 GCA_041179365.1 Pseudomonadota bacterium | reverse complement strand
GGCGCAATTCCGATCTTTCCCCGCAACGTCCCGCCTTTTCCCATGGTTTCCCCAAGGGATTTTAGGCGGATGACTCGAATAGAACATGATGTGTCATGATTTCCGCATTTTAAGCGCCGCGACTGGGCAACTAGGGTCACCCGTGGACGCCCCTAGCCCCTCTCCAATGGGAGAGGATTGCGCAGACTTATGAGCGAAGCGAATTAGTCGAAGCTGGGTGAGGGGTTGCGCCCTGCCGGTAACGCACAGCCCCTCACCAAGTCCGGCTAAGTCGCTCTGCTCCTAAGCCTTCCTATCCTCTCCCAAAGGAAAGGAAAGCAGCTGCTCTTTTGCCAACCTCACATCTGCGCCCAAGGCTGATTTTTGATCCAGTTGTGATAACCTGCCTCGCCGGGACGCGGGCTGCTCGATGGCAGCGGGTGAAATGGACGAATGCCGGTTTGGATGATCGGCAAAGCGGCGCTATTCTGCGGAAGTTCACACTGAATCCGGGGTGCGGGCTGCGCTTCCGGCGCATCACAAGTGTCGGCCTCAGCCATGGACTTCACCTCTATTCGTGCCTCGTCTGCTGCCCGATCAAATTCCGGATCAAAGCGCAGATCGAACCCCATGCCCCAGATGTCTTGCCGCGCTTCGATAAAATCACGGATCACACCTACATCCGCGCCGCTTTCAAGGATGTCGAGAAACACGTCAAAATCCTGCGCCGCGATTTGCGCGGCCATATGCTGGGTGCCCGCGACGGCGAGGATGTCATGCATACGGTCAAGCCGCGACAGCAGCCCCATGCCAAGCGACCGATCATAGCCAAAGCGCTTGGTAACGCCGCCCTCGGGGTCTTTCACTGTCTCGGTCCATTGCCCCAACAGCGCCCGGTCCGCCAGCGTATCCGCCACCACACAGCGCGACAATATGACGGCGGCATCCCAGGCAATCCGAAAGCCAAAACCGCAGGCCTTGTGCCGCAGATTATACGCCGCGCGCCGCGACATGGATACTTCGGCACAGGCTTGGCTGATGCTGCCGGTTTCAGACAGGCATTCGGCAAATTGGCGCTGGCTTTGCGCGGTCCAGTGATAGGCAGTCATATGAGGTTACTCCTTTGCATGAAAGAAGCAAACATAACCAAATGGGTTCGCGTTGTCAAGAACGAATGTGGAACATGCAGCGGTAGGGGGCGCGGAAGCCCGTTACGGCGAATATGCCTTTGCTTGGGTCAACCCCTCTCCCCTCGCGGGAGAGGGTAGGGTGTGGGGGCGCGCCGCATCTGCGGCGCAAGTGACTCAGCACTAGATCGGCGGCCCACTGATTTTAAGGGCGGCTTACCGCCGCCCGTACCCACCCCCGCACCCACCCCTGCCCCTCCCGTAAAGGGAGGGGGAAATCACTGCGTTATTTTGTCAAGCAGCGGCTTTAGCAATCACTCCCCCGGAACCGGAAAGCCCCGTTTCTTCATGATATATTTCACATCCGGATCGCGGCCCCGAAACGCACGATAAGCCTCGATACGGTCGCTTTCATTGCCCGTGGACAGCCGCATCGAACGGAAGCGTTCAGCGGTCTCCTTGTCCCAGACATCGCCTTTCTCGGTAAAGGCCGCCCAGGTATCGGCGTCCATCGTTTCGGACCAGAGATAGCTATAATAGCCCGCCGAATACCCATCATCGGAAAACAGATGGTTGAACTGTGGAAGCCGGTGCCGCATCACCATTTCCTTGGGCATGCCGATTTCGGCGAGCGCGGCTTTTTCAAAGGCACGCGGATCGGTCACGGGTTCGCTGCGGTTGTGCAGCATCATATCGAGGATTGCGCTCGACAGATATTCGACCGTGGCAAAGCCCTGATTGAATTTCTCGCTCGCCGCCAATTTGTCCACCAATGCTTGCGGCATCGGCGCACCGGTTTCGAAATGCTTGGCATAGGTGTTGATGATATAGGGGGTCATCAGCCAATTTTCATTCACTTGGCTTGGATATTCCACAAAATCGCGCGGCGTATTGGCAAGGCCGGGCCACGTGATATCCTGATTAAGATAATGGATGGCGTGGCCAAATTCGTGGAACAAAGTGGAGGCATCATCGATGCTGATCAATGTGGGCTTGCCGCCCGCTCCACGCACGAAATTATTATTGTTCGACGCGAGCGTGATATTATTCTTGCCGGTCAAACGGTTTTGATCGCGATAGGTTGTCATCCACGCGCCAGACCGCTTTCCGTCGCGCGCATAATTGTCGAGATAGAGCAGGCCGACGATTTTGCCTTCGCGCTTCACCTCGAATGTGCGTACTTGCGGCTCGAACACCGGAACCGCGCCGGTATTTTCAGCAAAGCTGAGGCCGTAAAGCCGCCCCGCCGCATCGAACATCGCCGCAACCATATTGTCCAGCTGGAAATATGGTTTTAGCTCATTTTGATCGAGATCATATTTCGCCTTGCGGACTTTTTCGGCATAATAGCGATAGTCCCAAGCCTCTATGGTGACTTCATCGGTATTGGCAATCGCCTGCATGTCGGCGACCTCTTCCTTCACCCGGGCAACGGCAGCGGGCCAGACCTTCATCATCAGGTCCATCGCGCGCGCCGGTTCCTTCGCCATGGTATCGGCCATCCGGTAATTCGCATGGGTGGCAAAACCGAGCAAGGCCGCGCGATCCT
>JBEGTP010000295.1:0-3542 GCA_041179365.1 Pseudomonadota bacterium | reverse complement strand
ATTGAGGTGATTGGCCGCCTCTTGCGTGGTAAGCTCGGCGTGAACTGGAATAATGTTTACCATATTACCGTTGGAAAATTCGGTCAAAATGCGAACGAGCAGTTCAGTCATGGATTTCGGCAAGATCAATTCTGTGCCATCGTCCAGCGCCACTCTTACCGATTGATCTTTCGCCTGTACCAGCGCCCGGCTGGCTGTTTTCGCCAGCTCGGAATCGCTTTCGCTCGGAACGAGCAACTCGTCCCGATCTAAGATGCTGTCCATAAAATATACCTGAAATAGTTGGAATCTCTGGCAAATTTATAAACGACAAACGAAATAAACGCAATAATCGAAACAAAAAAATATCATCGCGTTTAGAGTCGCTTATCACCGCACCGGTTTCACTGCACCCTTAAATTTGCCAATGCCGCTGGGCTTTGGCCCGTAATTGCGAGGGCGTTCGCCGTCGCGGCTTTGGCCGCTTGCGCTGACCGGGGGGCCACCGCGTTTGTGGTGGGGGCGGTTGTCGCCGCCTTCGCTGGTGCGTGCCGGGCGGTCGCCAAAGGGCCGGTCGTTTTGCGGGCGATCCGAACGGGGACGATCTCCATGGGGTCTGGCACCTTGCGGGCGGTCGCCGTGTGTCCGATCCCCTCTGGGCCGGTCGCCATAGGAGCGCTCACCTTGTGGACGATCCCCTCTGGGCCGGTCGCCATAGGAGCGTTCACCTTGTGGCCGATCCCCATGGGGGCGATCATTACGCGGACGGTCACCATGCGGCCGATCACCTTGCGGACGTTCGCGGCGCTGTTCGCCACCCGCATCACGATCACTGCGCGGGCCAGCCGAGGGCTGCCAGCCACCTTGCGGCGGATGGCTGCGTTCGCGGCGTTCACCGTCGCGGTTTACACCGCCGCGTGGGCCAGATCGCGCCGCAACGCTGCGGTTACGACCATCTGGACGGGCACCGGGGCGGCCACCACGTGCATGCGCATCATGCGGCTCGGCCACGGGCTTGGGCATATTCGCCACAAGTTGACGGAAGCCTTCAGGCAAGCCAACCGGCATCAGCTTCACTTTGGTTAGCCGTTCAACATCTTTCAGAAAGCCGCGCTCATCATCGGCGACAAAGCTGATCGCGATTCCGGTTGCGCCGGCGCGCGCTGTGCGGCCAATGCGATGGACATATTGGTCGGGCACATTGGGCAGTTCATAATTGAACACGTGGCTCACACCGGGCACGTCAATGCCGCGCGCGGCAATATCGGTTGCCACAAGGATGCGGATATGGCCTTGGCGAAAACCTTGCAGCGCCGCTGTGCGCTGGCCCTGTGACTTGTTGCCATGAATGGCCGCAGCCTTGATCCCGGCACCCGCCAGATGGCGAACAATGCGATCCGCGCCATGTTTGGTGCGCGAAAAGACGAGCGCACGTTCAACGGCTTCATCCTTCAATCGCTCGTTGAGCAAAGCCTGCTTTTCGCTTTGCGTCACAAAGGTCACATATTGCTCGACGCGCTCTGCTGTGGTTGCAGCAGGCGTTACCGATACGCGCACAGGGTTGTTCAAGAAGCGGCTTCCCAGATCGGAAATCGCCTTGGGCATGGTCGCCGAAAAGAACAGGCTCTGGCGTTTTTTCGGAAGAAGCTGATCAATCCGCTTCAACGCATGGATGAAGCCAAGGTCCATCATCTGGTCGGCTTCGTCGAGCACGAAGATTTCAACGTCTTTCAACGAAAGCGCGCGTTGCTCGATCAGATCGATCAAACGGCCCGGTGTTGCGACCAGAATGTCGGTTCCCGTCGAAAGCTTTTTCTTTTGGCTGAAAATCGGCATGCCGCCGAATACGCACTGGATGTTCAGACCCAGATATTTGCCATATTCACGGAACTTTTCAGCAATCTGTGCGGCGAGTTCGCGCGTCGGCGAAAGCACCAGCATCCGGCAACCATAGGGCACAAGCGGCTTGATATCGGTGGCAAAACGGTGGAGCGAAGGCAACGCAAAGGCCGCCGTCTTTCCGGTTCCGGTCTGTGCAATACCGCACAGATCGCGGCCTTCCAAAAGCGGCGGGATCGCCTGCATCTGAATGGGGGTTGGGGTATCATATCCTGAATTGGCAAGCGCCTTCAGGATCGGCTGGGCAAGGCCCAGATCGTCAAAATAAGACATAGGTATCTTTCAAATATTTATGCAAAGCACACCCCTGAATCGCGGGCCTTGTTTCAGGACCGCGCAGGCGCGCAAGCGGGTGTACGAAGCGGCGATATGCCGGTCCGTTGGAAACAACCCCGCGTGAATTGGGAAGCCTCTTGGCTAACGCATCTCGTTCGTTTGGCGGGGGTTCACTGAACCCCTCACGCTGCCAAATCTGCGGCGGTTATATCCGCTCGCCTCATGCGCTTGGCACTGCCCTTAGACGCGCTTGTTCGAAAAGGCAAGATATATTGCAGCGCAGCACGAAATGAGGCGACATTAGGGTCTCGTTAAATTTCCTTAGCGCGCGTTAACCATCTATTAGCCATTTTCATTCAGAGATTTTTCCAAGGCAATTTTGTTAGAGGAATATCTGAATGTCGAAGCAACAGGGTATCGTTGACGTAGCAATCATCGGCGCCGGACCTGCCGGTCTTACCGCCGCCTATCTGCTCACCAAAAAGGGCTATAGCGTCTCGATCATCGAAAAAGATGAACGCTATGTGGGTGGCATCAGCCGCACCGTTGAGGTCGATGGCTATCGCTTTGATATAGGCGGGCACCGGTTCTTTTCGAAATCAAAAGAGGTTGTCGATCTGTGGAACGAAATCCTGCCCAACGACTTCATTCAACGTCCGCGCATGAGCCGCATCTATTATGAAGGCAAATTCTACAGCTATCCGCTGCGTGCCTTTGAAGCTTTGTTCAATTTGGGCATCATCCGCTCGACGCTGTGCATGGCAAGCTTTGCCAAAGCCAAGGCATTTCCGAACCGCAACGTCCGCAGCTTTCAGGATTGGACGGTCAACCAATTTGGCCACAAATTATTCTCGATCTTTTTCAAAACCTATACCGAAAAAGTATGGGGCATGCCCTGCGACGAAATGTCCGCAGACTGGGCCGCACAGCGCATCAAGGGGCTTTCACTTGGCGCAGCTGTGATTGATGGACTGAAGCGCAGCTTTGGGCTGAACAAACGTCCCAATGACGGCATGGAAACCAAAACCTTGCTCGAAACATTCCGTTATCCGCGCCTTGGGCCTGGCATGATGTGGGACGCGGCGCGCGATTTCGTTGTCGCCCATGGCAATGAAGTCCGCATGGGCCATAGTTTCAAGCAATTGGCGCAGGATGCGAGCGGCAACTGGCGTTTGTCGGCCACCAAGGCCGACGGCAGCGAAGCGGTGATCGAAGCAAAACATGTGATCAGTTCCGCACCAATGCGCGAACTCTCCGCCCGCATCCATCCCCTGCCGCAAACGTCGATGGAGGCATCCGATCTCAAATATCGCGACTTCTTGACCGTTGCCTTAATGATCAAATCCGACGATCTGTTCCCCGATAACTGGATCTATATCCATGACAGC
>JBEGTP010000294.1:0-2577 GCA_041179365.1 Pseudomonadota bacterium | reverse complement strand
TAGACGAATGAATATTTATCAGCAATCCCTAAGCCGTTCCCTGCTTGCTCAAGCCAAAAAACGCGGCTTCATCAGCTCCCGTGTGCCATGATAAGCTGAACCGAGCCAAGCTATAGAGCATGATGACATTAGATTGAACCGATACCGTCATTGCGAGCGAAGCGCGGCAATCCAGTGTTACGTAGCGCGACACTGGATCGCCGCGTCGCTTCGCTCCTCGTGGGTGACGAATCTATGTTATGTCATCGCGCTCTAAACGCCCTGCCCCGTTCAGGTTAAATGAACAGTCAGGTTATTCTTCTATGATAGTGCCATTTGTTTTAAAGAAGGAAAGAAGACAAAGAAGCAAATAAGGAAAAAGCGATTTCACGCGAAGCCGCGAAGCCGCGAAGATTTTGAACTGGGCGGTCGGCGAAGCTTTCTTTGTGGCTTCGTGGCTTTGTGTGAAAATATTTTACGCGGAGGCACGGAGAATTTGAAACATCCACGTCACTCCGCCCCGCTAAATCCAAACACCTCGCTGCTCCAGCGAAGGCTGGAGCCTATCCGTCTATCCGTCTATCACTTCGCTTGTGCATGGCTGATGAGCGTGATAAGCCCCAGCCTTCGCTGGGGCGGCGGTATTTGAGCCTGATAGGTTGGTTAGTTAAGTGCACTGTCACTGTAATTCGGCTATCTATGGAAAATGGCTAGATACTGGGCGCGGGCTGGTAGCTGGTAAGATTTTCAGCCACGCCCTTGAATACTTTACGCGCCTCCGGCCCCATACATGACAGGCTTTCCAGAATTTGCGGGGCATCTGGATCGGTCCCGAATGGATTGTCTTGCGGCGCAAGCAAATCGGCGACGCTGCACCCCAGCGCTGCCGCCAATTGGCGGAGCCGAGATAGATTGGTTTCGCGGTTGCCGCGCTCCATATTGGAGATATGGACTGTATCAACGCCGATTTTTTCGGCCAAGACGCCTTGTGTCCAGCCTCTGCGGTTGCGCCATTCGCGAATGCGGTTTGGCGGATTGTCTAGTTTGTCGGTCATATTGATAAATTGTACTATAATCGCGGCCATGGGTTCAACTCCTATTTCGATAAATTTTATTAACCATGGCCCTTGCCAAGATTTATCTTTTAGATAATAAGGCGAGCTATGAAAAATGCTATCAAAAATAAAGCAAGCCAAAAAAATCGTGAATTTCGGATTATGGTCGGATTACGGTGACAGGAATTACGGTGACGTTGGGTAATTGAAGTAGCGACTCTCCTGCTTAATACGGGATTACCCGTTTGAGGTTCCAAAGGAGGAGAGTGGTCATGAGTATATTTGCAGGTCTGGATGTGAGTGACAAGACTACACATATTTGTGTGGTTGACGGTGGAGGTGTTGTTTTACGCCGTGATGTGGTGGCGACCGACCCGGATGTTTTGGCCAAGTGGCTGGGCAAGCACTGCTGTGATGGCGCTGGGGGCCTAGTGCGTGTGGTACTGGAGACGGGGCCACTGTCGACGTTTTTGTATCATGGGTTGGTTGAGCGCGCTGTGCCTGTGGTGTGTATTTGCGCGCGGCATGCCAAGAAGGCGCTGTCGGCGCGGGTGAACAAGTCGGATGTGAACGATGCCGAAAGCCTGGCACAGCTATGCCGCACGGGCTGGTTCAAGGCGGTGCATATGAAGGCGGGGGCAACGCATATCGACCGGGCGGCACTCAAGATACGCGTCCAGCTGATGACATCGCGTAACGCCTTTGCCAATCAGCTGCGCGGGATGCTCAAGCTGTTTGGCCTTAAGATGGGAAGCGTGACGACGCCGGGCAAACGGCGTGAGCGGCTGAACGCACTATTTGGTCAGCGGCCCGATCTGAAGGCAGTGTTCGCGCCGCTGATCGAGAG
The DNA here is from genome assembly GCA_041179365.1 of Pseudomonadota bacterium. Classification (GTDB taxonomy): domain Bacteria; phylum Pseudomonadota; class Alphaproteobacteria; order Sphingomonadales; family Sphingomonadaceae; genus Aquisediminimonas. The sequence goes on along the minus strand of JBEGTP010000294.1, from coordinate 696 downwards.
TATCGAAGTGATGGAGGTGCAGCTTGCCAAATCAGGTAAGCTTCTCGACGCCCGGGCCGCCAGTGATCCTGTCGCCACGCGCCTGATGAGTGTGCCCGGCGTTGGTCCGATCACGGCGCTCACCTTCAAGTCTGCCATCGAAGATCCCGGGCGGTTCAGCCGAAGTTGTGATGCCGGAGCTTATGCCGGACTTGCCCCAAGGCGTTCCCAGTCTGGCGAGCGCGACTATAATGGGCGCATCTCCAAAGCAGGTGATCCGATGCTGCGCTCGGCACTTTATGAAGCAGCCAACAATCTTTTGGTGCGGGTCAAACGCCCTTTTGCACTTCAAACATGGGGCAGAAAGCTGGCCGAGACAAAAGGTCCTAAGCGCGCCCGCGTTGCTGTGGCACGTAAACTGGCCAGCTTGCTCCACACGCTTTGGCAATCGGAAAGCGAGTTCTGCTGGAACTAACGCCAGCAGCACAAAGACCGACACGCCAAAACGGGCGATCTCGTTTGTACTGTTGAAGATTCTACCTCGCCGGTGACACAGAGACGCCCAACCTTATCCGCCTGACCGCAATCATGAAGGCTCGGACATCACAGCCCCAAGGCCGTCCGCAGACCTCGAAGACAACCGTTGGTGATCGGGCAAAGTTCAAGACGAAAGTAGGATGATGGGAATATCAATTAGACAACAGTGCATTAAACTAA
>JBEGTP010000293.1:0-5683 GCA_041179365.1 Pseudomonadota bacterium | reverse complement strand
ATGCAACCATCATTGGCGCACGCGCCTGCCGAATAGCGCCAAAACTTGAATGCAATGCGCTTAAGCAAGCCGCTCGCGCGATGCTCGATGAGCGCCATTCACTTGCGCTTGATCCCGGCCTCGCCCCGCATTTAGCGGCCAAGCTCCTGAAGGAACCGGGTGCCAAGGTAACGACGACGCTTGATGTCGGAATCCAGCAGATCGCCCTCATCGCGCTCAAGCGCCAAATGATGGCGCTCGGGCGTGAACGCGCGCGCGACGGGGCGGTTATCGTTGTTGACAACGAGAGCGGCGATATTCTTGCCTATGTTGGGGGCGTCGCGGGCGATTCAACTGCGGCCTTTGTCGATGGTGCAGATGCCCCGCGTCAAGCAGGGTCCACGCTCAAGCCCTTCCTCTACGGACAGGTCTTGGAGAAGGGTTATCTGACACCATCCTCCATTCTCGATGACTCGCCCGTTCAGCTGGATACCGCTTCGGGTCTTTATGTTCCCCAAAACTACGATCGCGCCTTCAAAGGGCCCGTCTCAGTGCGGACAGCGCTTGCTGGCTCACTCAATGTCCCTGCCGTCCGTACGCTGATGCTCGCGGGCACTGAGGCTTTTCGCGACAGATTATGGGATACGGGATACCGTGGCTTGACTGAGGATGGTGACTATTACGGCTTTTCGCTTGCGCTTGGGTCCGCCGAAGTCACGTTGCGCGAACAGGCGGCGGCATATCGGAGCCTCGCGCGTGGCGGGCTCTGGTCGCCAGTGCGGATCACGGCGGCGGATAATGCAGAAGCGCCGCGCCGGGTTCTCTCGGCAGAGGCGGCGTGGATGGTGGGCGATATCCTCTCTGATCCTGCCGCGCGCGCTGTAACCTTTGGCCTCGATAGCGCGCTCAAGCTTCCTTTTTGGAGCGCGGCCAAAACAGGCACATCAAAGGCAATGCGCGACAATTGGTGCATCGGCTATTCAACGCGCTATACTGTGGCTGTCTGGGTTGGTAATCTTGAGGGCGATAGCATGAAGGCCGTTTCTGGCACGAGCGGCGCAGCCCCGGTCTGGCGTGACGTTATGCTTGAATTGCACCGCGATCAGCCCGGCGTTGCCCCGTTGATGCCAAAGGGGTTGGAGCGGAAATCTGTCCGCTTTGAAAACGCAATTGAGCCGCCACGATTTGACTATTTTCTGACAGGCATGAGCCAACCCCTCTCAAGTCTCGCGCCTGCCGGTGCGCAGCGCCCGCGCATTGCAAACCCAGTGTCTGGTGCGGTCTATGCTATGGATCCCGACGTGCCGGGAAAGCGTCAACGCCTCGCCATTACGGTCACGGGCGCTGTGATGGGCCACCGTCTCTTGCTTGATAAACAGGATATAGGCGACGCAGCAGCGAGGCCTCTCATTATGGCTGGCCCGGGATCACACCGCATCACCCTCATGGATGAGGAGGGACGGCGTGTCGACCAAGTTTTGTTTACTGTGCGCTAGCCAAGCGCCGCTTCGGCTTCGGCCATCAGGGTTGCCAGAATGGCCGCTACCGGCTCCTCACTCTTGACCATGCCCACCGATTGTCCTGCCATCAGGGAACCATTTTCAACATCACCGTCAATGACCGCACGGCGAAGTGCACCCGCCCAGAAATGTTCGATCTCAAGTTGCGCAGCACCCATATCTACTTCACCACGGTCGAGCATTCCGGCGACTTCAATTTGCTTCCGGGTAAATTCTTCCATCCCGATATTTTTAAGCGCGCGTACTGGAATGACAGGAAGGCGCGGATCGATCTGTACGCTAGCAATTGCATCCCGCGCCGATGCGCGGAGAAATGCTTTCTTGAATGCGGGGTGAGCGATACATTCCGTCGCACAGACGAGCCGTGTGCCGATTTGTACCCCGGCCGCGCCTTGCTCAAGATACGCTGCGATCATCTCACCGCGCCCGATACCGCCCGCGACAAAGACGGGGACTTGATCGGCGACCTCGGGCAGAATTTCTTGCACGAGCACCGACGTTGACACGGGCCCGATATGCCCGCCCGCTTCCATGCCTTCAATCACAAGCGCATCAACTCCTGAGCGGATAAGCTTTTTTGCAAGGCTGAGCGCGGGGGCAAAACAGATAACTTTGGCACCAAAGGCCTTGATCGCATCGAGCGCGCCGGCAGGGGGCAATCCGCCCGCGAGAACGACATGTGTTACTTTGTTTGCAGCACAGACCGCTATCAACTCAAAAAGCTGCGGGTGCATGGTAATCAGGTTTACGCCGAAGGGCCTTTGGGCCATCGCCTGCGTAGCCTTGATTTCGGTATCGAGAATGTCTGGCGGCATCGCGCCGCCAGCGATCACACCAAATCCGCCTGCGTTTGACATTGCCGAAACCAGATGGCGCTCGCTGATCCAGCTCATCGCGCCAGCCATGATGGCGACTTCGCTTCCGAAGAAAGCGTTGCCGCGCGCCATTAGCGCATGAAGTTTGCTCACGCGGTGGCATCCTCAGCGTCGAGCCCATAGGCAGTGTGCAGTACGCGCACCGCCAGCTCGGTTTCATCCTCGTCAATCAAGACCGAGACTTTTATTTCTGAGGTTGTGATCGCCTGAATATTGATGCCGCGCTGGGCGAGTGCCTGAAACATGGTGGAGGCGACACCCGCATGGCTGCGCATCCCCACGCCAACGACCGAAATTTTCGCGACTTTGGTGTCATGCACAAGCGCCCTGTAGCCGATTGTGTCTTGTGCTTTGCCCAAAATATCGAGGGCGCGCGCGAGCTCAGCAGCGGGCACAGTAAAGGTAACGTCGGTTGAGCCCGTATCATGCGCAATATTCTGGATAATCATATCGACGTTGATGTTTGCGTCAGCGAGCGGCGTAAAGATGTTTGCCACAGCACCAGGACGGTCGGGGACACTCGTCAATGTAACTTTGGCTTCATTTTTGTCATGCGCAATGCCGGTGATCAGCTGGCGTTCCATTTCATCGTCTCCAATTTCATCATCGCCCACTATCAGCGTGCCGGGCAGGTTTGCGCCCGTTTGTTCCACAAAGGAGGAGAGGACTTGAATGCGCACCTTCTCCTTCATCGCAAGCCCAACAGAGCGGGTCTGGAGGACTTTTGCACCTACACTCGCGAGTTCGAGCATTTCTTCATAGGTCACGCGCGCAAGTTTGCGCGCACGGGGTACGATGCGAGGGTCGGTTGTATAGACGCCGTCTACATCGGTATAGATATCGCACCGGTCAGCCTTGATCGCCGCCGCCACGGCAACCGCAGATGTATCCGATCCGCCGCGCCCGAGCGTCGTAATCCGGTCATCCTCGGTCAGCCCTTGGAAGCCAGGAATGACAGCGACCTCGCCTGCGTCCATCGCCGCGATCAGCTTCTTGGTATCGATTTCTTCTATCCGGGCAGAACTATGGGCATCTGACGTGCGAATGGGTAATTGCCAGCCAAGCCAACTGCGCGCGCGCACGCCCAAGGCTTGTAAGGTGATCGCGAGTAGCCCAGATGTGATCTGTTCGCCTGCAGCAACGACAACATCATATTCTTTTGGGTCATGCAGCGGAGCGGCCTCGCGGCAGAAGCCAACAAGCCTGTCGGTTTCGCCCGCCATGGCCGAAACGACAACAGCAACCGCGTTGCCGGCCTCCACCTCACGCTTCACGCAGGCCGCGACCGCGCGGATCCGCTCGGTTCCCGCCATAGACGTGCCGCCAAATTTCATAACAATGCGTGCCATGGAGCTCCCTGTGGTGTCGCGTGGTTTTGAATGCGGGCCCTGTTAGGCAAGGGGCGCGAAAATGGCAAGGTTGTGGGGCATGCTGTCTCATACACATCGCCGCAGCCGCGAGCGGGTCAAGCAGCTATCAGCAGGAAATCAAATGGTCCCTCTTTCCATTTTGCAACCTTCCTGCCGACGGATGACGCTATCAATGACTAAAGTTCATGAGGGTTTCACGCTTGCGGCCAATTGTGCAGCGCTAACCCACCAGCCGTGAATTTGCGGCCTTAGGCGCTGAGGAATGGAGATATTGGCGACCGGCCCGGCGCCAATGTTCCCTGCGTTCAGGATCCAACAGGCATGCTCAAACGCGTCTGGCCCGGTCTGGTGATCGACGATCATGACGAGCCAGCCTTCATGGCCTGACTCGGCGGAGGGCACATGGACAGGCTCATTAAAGCAGTGCGCGGGGGGTAGGGCGAGCGCTTGCAGTGGACCGCCAAGCATATCAACCCGGAGCATCATATTAAACATCGCGCCAACCGGGCCGCCCATCACTGGTGGTCCCTGCATTTGTGGGTTCATTGAGAGCATCCAGCCGTGGGTATACGGTCGGCCTTGATAGACGGCGGGGATGACCGGGAAGTCGCCCGGCGGGCCGATTACAGTCTCACTCACAGTGTCGCTACCGTCGGCTAAGTCGATCGTCCAGCGGGCGAGTCGACCACCTGCTTCCCACGGCGGAACGTTGAGCCCCGAAGCGCGCTGGACAAAGGGGAATGCATTCACATTCGTCAAACACTGGTCAAATAGAATGCGACCGGCACTGTCTTCATGTGCGTTCATCATATGATAGCAGGAGACGCCCTTTGGCCCTTTGAACCATCGCATCTCAGAGACATCGCCGTAGCGCGGCATGACGCCGACCCAGCTTTCGCGCTCCATTTCATGCACCCAGTGATCACCGCCAACTCTTAGGCGATCAAGATCGCACGTAGTCGGGTAGATCGGGAAGAGCGCATAATTTTCTGTGATCACGAAGTCATGCATCATTGAGCAATAGGGCGCGTCAAACCATTGTTCACGGACGAGCGATCCCGACGGGTCAGCGATACAATACGCGACCTCCGTTGAGGCGAGGCCACCCGCCTCATAGCCATAGAAAAAAAGCTCGCGGGTCTGGGCATCAATGCGGACGTGCGCGGTCACCGTTTCTGATTTGAGCTTGCCACCAAAATCATAGCTACCGAGTGTCTCAAGCGAATGTGGATCAATTTGGTAGGGCCGCCCATCTTCTTTCGTCATGAGGAGCTTGCCCGCGTGCCATATTGGCGTCGTATTGGCGACGGTGCGGTCTACCCCCGCCACGTCTGGCTTGTCGGTAAAGGGATTGCGATAAATCCCGAACAGCGTCTTGCCTGCCGCGACTTCCGCCTTGTGACGGGCGGTCTGCACGTATCGCATCGCCATGCTCGCCTTGCCATCACTAATGCGCAAGGCAGAGATCATGCCATCTCCTGAAAGCGATGCTGCGGGGTCTTCCATAAAAGGCGGGAAGGCCGGATCAGGCACGGCGCGGAAAAAACAGCCATTCACTTCTGGTGGAATGGTCCCTTCCACAAGCAGATTTGCCAAATCATATTCGGCTCCGATCGGGGTGTTGAGCCCGCTATAATCTGGACTATGCGGAAACCCCACGAAACACTCCCTCTGATCCTATCAATTGTTAGAATGGATCATCGCCAACAATCGCTTGCAATGCAAGAGGTCAATCGAACCATAGTGCAAGCGCGCGCATCTCAATGCTCGCGCGAGGTGGGGCTTCTTTTGGACAAAGAGGGTCATCAAAAGCAACATGGGGGACACAGTGAGCGAACTGAGGGTCGCTATCATTTGTTTTAAAAACCAAAACTTCGTCGCGCGACATGTCGCTAAACCAGTACCAGCGGTGCGCCGGGTTATGCGCGACAACCCAGCC
>JBEGTP010000292.1:0-4135 GCA_041179365.1 Pseudomonadota bacterium | reverse complement strand
CGTATATCCCGCTCACATACGCGCGACGGGCACTGGCTTTGCCCTGACGATTGGGCGCGGCGGCGCTGCTCTATCCCCCATACTCGCCGGCCAATTGTTCAGCGCGCACCTTAGCCTTTTGACTGTTTCGCTCATCATGAGTGCGGGTTCACTTTTGGCACTCTTGCTCTTCTCGATGCTCGACTTGAAGGATGGTGACGCCACTGCGTCTGTGTAGCAAGCGATGTCGAGAGGCCTGCCGTCCTTCGAGTGCGATGATGGCATAAACAGGCCCCGGGAAAGCCCCGAGGCCTGTATGCCCTCTAGATCCTAGGATCAAAGCCTAGCGTTAATCCGCCTTCGTTTTGTCGTACGTACCGAGGCCTGGCTTATAGGTTTTGTCATCCAGGAATTGCTTCATCCCCTCGTGGCGACCGTCACTTTTATCATGGAAGTTGAGCGCTTCTTGGGCACGGATCAAATAATCCTCAGCATTGTCATAGGTCATTTCCATCGTGCGGCGGACTGCGTCCTTCGAAGCCTTTAGCGTTTCGAGGTTTTTCGAGAGCAGCTTTTTTGCGACCTCCGTCACGCGGGCTTCAAGCTGACCAAGTGGGACAGACTCATTAACAAGTCCAGCGGCGACGGCTTCAGGCCCCGACAGGTTTTCGCCAAGAAGTGCGTGATACATCGCTTTTCGCAATGGCATCAAATTGACAGCAACCTTGGTTGCGCCGCCGCCGGGAAGAATGCCCCAATTTATTTCACTCAGGCCGAACTGCGCATCATCAGCGCAAAAAGCCAGATCACAAGCATAGAGCGGACCATAACCGCCGCCGAAGCACCAACCATTGATCATCGCAATCGTGGTCTTTTGAAACCAGCGGAGTCGTTCCCACCACGAGTAGGCCTCTCGTTGCGCTTTACGAATACCCTGCAAGCCGTCTGCTTCCGTCTCGCGAAAATACTCTTTGAGGTCCATGCCTGCGGACCAGCTGCTACCCTCTCCAGTGAGCACGAGCACCCCGAAATCATCGCGAAATTCAAGCTCATCTAGCACACGGAGCATTTGCCGATTAAGCTTTGGGCTCATGCAATTGCGCTTTTCAGGGCGATTAAATTTTACCCAAGCAATACCGTCTTTGATTTCATAGGATACGGTATCGGCTTCCAAACGGTCAGTCATTTTTTGTTCCTTCACTCGAAATTAGATGGGGTAATGGCCAGGCTGCGTCTCAATTGTGATCCAGCGAAGTTCCGTAAAGCTCTCAATACCAGCTTTACCACCGAAACGACCGTATCCAGACGCGCCAACACCGCCAAACGGCATTTGAGCCTCGTCATGGACCGTAGGTCCGTTCACATGGCAGATGCCAGAGTTAATCTGCCTCGCGACGCCTAGGCCGCGCGCGGTGTCACGCGTAAAAACAGAGGCAGAGAGCCCATATTGAGTGTCATTGGCAATGCGGACGGCATCGGCCTCATCGCGCGCGCGGATCAAAGCAACAATGGGACCAAAGCTCTCATCGCGGTAAATGTCCATCTCCTCAGTCACGCTGTCGATGACGGTGGCAGGCATCAATACTGAATTTGCTTTGCCGCCTGCTACGGCCTTTGCCCCTTTGGCAAGTGCATCGTCAATCAGAGCATTAACGTGGGCAACGGTTTTTTGGTCAACAACCGCACCAAGCGGCGTCGTGCCATCGCGCGGATCACCAGTCGCCATAGACTTGGCCTTTGCGGCAAATTTTTCAGAAAATGCGTCAGCCACTGCGTCAACGACGATGATGCGCTCGGTCGACATACAAATCTGCCCTTGGTTCATGAAGGCACCAAAAGCTGCGGCTTTTACAGCTTCATCGAGATCGGCATCTTCAAGGATGAGAAGCGGCGCTTTGCCGCCGAGTTCGAGCAAGCAGGGCTTTAAATGCTCCGCAGCCCGCTTTGCGATAATGCGACCCACTGCGGTTGACCCCGTAAAGTTGATACGCTTTACCTCTGGCGCATCAATAAGAGCACCAACAACTTCTGCTGCGTCCGCTGGTGCGTTTGTCACAACATTGACTACGCCTTCGGGGAAACCGGCTTCAGCGAACGCTTCAACAATCAGGCCATGCGTGCGTGGGCAAATTTCACTCGCCTTCAGAATTACGCAGTTTCCGCAAGCCAATGGAATCGCAATCGCGCGCACACCCAAGATAATAGGCGCGTTCCAAGGCGCGATACCAAGCATCACGCCGACAGGCTCCCGAAGCGCCATCGCGAGACACCCGGGCTTGTCAGAAGGAATGACTTCACCCGAAATTTGAGTTGTGATCGCGGCGGCCTCGCGAATCATGCCCGCCGCAAGGCCAAGGTTGAACAGTGCCCACCCCTTTGTCGAACCAATCTCGGCCATCATTGCATCAACAAAAGCTTCGGCTTTCGCTTCAAGGGCTATCGCCGCTTTCATGAGGATCGCGCGGCGTGCGTTTGGCCCCATTGCAGCCCAAGCGGGGAAGGCGGCGGCGGCGCGTGCAGCAATAGCAGGAATGTCAGCAGCCTTGAGCGCGGGCGCGGTACTCGCCACTTCACCAGTAAGCGGGTTCAATCTTGAAAATGTCATAGCGTCCTCCATTTATGCTATGCAACATAACAATCTACATTGCAGTTTGCAATTGCAATTGTTAGGCGTCGGCGATGAAGGATCCGCTACGCTCACTCCCTGGATATGCCCTAAGGCGCGCCTCTAACGCAATGTTGCAAGATTTTGGGCAGCGGCTTGCCCCCCTTAATTTGAAGCCGACGGAAGCCTCGATTATCTTGCTGATCAAGGAAAATCCAAATATCACGCAAAGCGATATTGGTCGTATGCTCGATATTCAGCGCGCCAATATGACACCGATTACGGCGCGGTTGGAAGAGCGCGGCATAGTCTTGCGCGAAAGGGTTGACGGTCGGTCGCAGGCGCTTCGCCTCAGCCCCGCCGGAATTGCGCTCGCCGTGAAAGTAGGAAGTGCTGTCAACGCTCACGAGGACCAGCTCCTCGCCCGCGTTAAACCTGCGCTCCGCGATTCATTTTTGAGCGCCCTTTCCGATTTGTGGGAGCGCTAAATGAGAGCTTTCTAAGATCTGCCTTTGCCGCGCCGCTGCCCCCGCATTTGTGCGCGAGAAGCGCGTCGCTCTGCAACACTAACAACGCCGTCTTTGTTTGTGTCGGCGCTGTCAAAACGAGCGAGAACGCTGCCGACCATTTCAGCCTCAGTTACTTTTCCGTCGCCATTCCTGTCTGCCCGCAATACCTTGCTGCCGCCGCGCCTTGCGCCGCGCACTTGGGGCTCATTCTGCACCTCCCGACCTTGGCTCGGCTCGTGTCCCGCATCAAACTCTGCACGGCTAATTTGGCCGTCTTTATTGCTATCCATAGCTTCAAAATGAGCGGCTCTTGCCTCATCGCGCCGCTCTTCGCGGACACCCTCTGCTTCGGCCGCCGTCACGCTACCATCATGATTGGCATCCAATTTAGCAAAATGCGCCCGAGCCTTCGCTTCGGCATCACTGCGCTTTTGCGGCAGATCCTGCCAATCCGCATCGCTGCGCTGCGCCAAGACCGGCATCGCAAGTGCCGCCCCGACTAACAGAAGTCCGCCACCAAATAGGCCCCAATTCTTCATAATCACACTCCTGTCACAGACCAAAAACACTTCAATCATTTTTGCCGTATGCATTACTTTTTCAAAACTAAGCGACTCAATAAACGGAACATATAATGAACTTATTGCAGGTGCAAGCTTTGTCTGCGGAGACCTCTGCCGCATCGTTTCTGAAAGCCCCATAATCTGATTTTTTCCCGCTTCTGTCCGTTGCAATGACGACGCTAAGCGCTACGATTATGTGCTTTACGAGGGCGAGATTTCCATGGACGACTTGGGTGCAGGGTTTGACTGGGTCACTTTTTGCGTCGGGTTTGCCGCCGCGGCGGCAATGATGCTTTTACTCGCGGCGCGCAAACGCCGACGCGTGCATGAAATAGCAGAACAGCGCCTGCCTCCAGAACCGATAACCCTGCCGCCTGACCTGCAAGCACAAGTGTTGCTGCTTAAAGCAAAGGGTCAATCCTTGGACGCCGTAGCCCTCGTGCGCAAACGGACAGGGTGTGCGCTGAAGCCCGCGAAAG
>JBEGTP010000291.1:0-3157 GCA_041179365.1 Pseudomonadota bacterium | reverse complement strand
CACCAAGACGGGCGAAAATACCGGCACACTTGAGCGCGTTGTGATCGGCGGTTCAGCGGTGCCGCGCGCGATGGCGGAGACGTTTCAGAGGACATACGGCGTCAAAGTCCGCCAAATTTGGGGGATGACCGAAACCAGTCCCTTAGGCGTTCTTGCGACCCCAACCCCCGCTATCGCCGCGCTGGGGGACGATGAGATGGATGATATACTCTGGACACGGCAAGGGCGGCTTCAGTTCGGCATCGAGCTCAAAATTATGAGTGATGAAGGCGTCGAGCTTCCGCATGACGGAGAAAGTGCTGGTGCGCTTTTGGTGCGCGGTCCTTGGGTGCTTGAACGTTACTTCCGCAGTGCTGAAACCGCGCTCACGGCTGATGGTTGGCTCGACACAGGAGATATTTCGACCATTGATGCTTACGGCTTTATGCGCATCACAGACCGGAAGAAGGACGTTATCAAATCAGGCGGCGAATGGATCAGCTCGATCGATATTGAGAATATCGCCGTCGCATGCCCAGGCGTGAAGGTGGCGGCAGTAGCAGGGGTCTTTCACCCCAAATGGGAAGAACGCCCGATCCTCCTCATCGAAACGCATGACGGCTCGCGCCTGACTGAGGCCGATATGACGATCTGGTTATCGACCCGCCTCATCAAATGGTGGATGCCTGACCGCGTGATTTTTGGCCCTGTCCCACTGAATGCCACAGGCAAAATCGACAAAAAAGCAATCCGGCTCCGCTATGCAGATGTGCTGCGCTAGACCCTTTCAGAATTGGGGAGCGATATCGTCACCGTTTTAGCAATTGCCAAGGTGATCAGGATCACTGCAGTTTGCTATGAACCGCAATCTCTTGTTTGATCTTGTAGGAACTTCATCCACACGGGGAAAGGATCTCTAGCGGACCGAGTATGCGTTTTGCTTCCAGTGAACGGAGGCCATGCTTGAACGCCATATTTTTCACCCTTCAGTGCAATGGCCCAGTCACCCGAGGGATGCACGCAGACGCGCTCATGGAGGACGGATTATTCGAAAAATGGCGCGCTGCCCTGCAGGGCCGCTTCAAGGCTTTTTCGATCACATGAAGAATGCGTCCGCCGTCCTTGCGCCTCCACCCCCCGCCGCACGGCTCAGTATTGGCGTGACTGGCCACCGGGCGGGTAATGCAAGTTTCGCCGCCAACGGCGTGCAACCGCTATGCGAAGCCTGAGTTCACGAGCACGGCTGTTTGCGTTGGCCGAACATGACGAAGCGCTTGCGATGCAGTTTCTCACAAAACTGGGCGCGCCACCCGTTCAGACCTTTGCGGCGCATAGTTCTGAACGGGTGACGCCGGCCTGTTTGCGGGCAGCCCTGACGGGGCTGCTTGACCCACATATTCCGAGCGAGCGCGATTATCATCTCGGCAAAGCGGCAAAGCTTACCAAAGTTCATCATAATCTCGATGGATTATCGGCGCGATTGCTTCAGTTGGCGTTGGTTTCCGTCGCCCTTTATTTGGCGCTGACGGTTCCAAAAACAGCGCACACGCCCAATCCGTTTAAACCTAGGCCGCCAAGTTCCTCAGAACGTAGGGCAAAATACCGCCATTGAGGAAGTAGTCGAGCTCATTGGCGGTATCAATCCGACACTTGGTCTGGAAGGTTTCGACTGTACCGTCGGCGCGCGTGAGCGTTACCGTCACGTCCTGACGCGGTTTGATTTCAGCGACACCCATGATTGTGAAGGTCTCGCTACCATTGAGCTTTAAGGTTTTGCGGTCCACGCCGTCGACGAACTGGAGCGGAAGGACGCCCATGCCGACAAGATTGCTCCGGTGGATGCGCTCAAAGCTTTCGGTAATGACCGCGCGAACGCCAAGGAGGTTGGTGCCTTTCGCGGCCCAATCACGGCTGGAGCCCGTGCCATATTCCTTGCCGGCGATTACGATTAGCGCGCTGCCGTCCGCCTTGTGCCGCATCGCTGCGTCATAAATGGGCATAGTCTCGCCTTTATAGGATGACATGCCGCCTTCCACGCCGGGAACCATTTCATTCTTGATGCGAATGTTAGCAAAGGTGCCACGCATCATGACATCATGGTGGCCGCGTCGTGCGCCATAGCTGTTAAAGTCGGCCTTAGAGACTTGGTGCGCCATCAGATAGGCGCCGGCGGGACTATCCGCTTTGATGCTGCCTGCAGGCGAGATGTGGTCGGTGGTGATCGAATCGCCGAGGATCGCGAGCGGCTTCGCCTCTATAATGTCGTTCACGGGCGCGGGCGTCATGCTCATGCCGTCAAAATAAGGCGGATTGGCGATATAGGTGCTGCCTGCGCGCCACGTATAGGTGTCTGACCCTTCGACTTGGATAGCCTGCCACATGGCATCGCCTGAAAAGACGTGCGCATAGCGACTTTCAAACATCCCGCGATCAATGTTTGCTGCCATTGTGGCCGCAACCTCTTCATTGGTGGGCCAAATGTCTTTTAGATATACGTCTGTCCCGTCGGTTGCTTGGCCGATTGGCGTCGTGGTGAAATCCTGCGTCACGGTGCCCTTAAGGGCATAAGCGACGACGAGCGGCGGAGAGGCGAGAAAGTTCGCGCGGACATCGGGCGACACGCGGCCTTCAAAGTTCCGATTGCCCGAAATGACGGAGGCAGCGACAATATCATTGGCGTTGATCGCTGCCGAAATGGGTTCGGCCAGTGGGCCCGAATTGCCGATGCAGGTCGTGCAACCATAGCCAACGAGATTGAAGCCAATCGCGTCGAGATCTGCGGTAAGCCCTGCGCGGTCGAGATAATCCGTCACAACTTGGCTTCCGGGCGCCAGTGAGGTCTTCACCCAAGGCTTAGGCTTCAGGCCAAATGCATGGGCCTTGCGGGCGACGAGACCCGCTGCAACGAGAACGGAGGGGTTCGACGTGTTGGTGCAGCTGGTGATCGCGGCAATAACAACATCACCGTCGCCAATACCGTGGGTTTGGCCTTCCACATCAACGCGCTTGGCGGGGCGGGTAAGATCACCATTAAACACATCGTCGACGTTTGTGAGCGCGACCTTATCTTGCGGACGTTTCGGGCCTGCAAGTGAGGGAACAACCGTTGCCATATCAAGGCTAAGCGTATCGGTGAACACGGGGTCTGCCATGTCAGTGATCAGCCACAGCCCCTGTG
>JBEGTP010000290.1:0-8625 GCA_041179365.1 Pseudomonadota bacterium | reverse complement strand
TGGCGCAAAGGGCGTATCTTGCCTTGTTGTCGAGAATGGCACGCCAGGTCTGAGTTTCGGCGCGCCAGAGAAGAAGCTCGGCTGGAACGCATCGCCGACCGCTCAAGTCATTTTCGACACTGTGAAGGTACCCGTTGCCAATCGCGTGGGCGCGGAAGGGGACGGTTTCAAATTCGCGATGGCGGGGCTCGACGGTGGGCGGATTAACATCGGCGCCTGTTCGCTTGGCGGGGCGCAGCGCTGCCTTGATGAGGCGGTCGGCTACGTCAAAGATCGCAGCCAGTTTGGGAAAGCGATTGCTGAGTTCCAAAACACGCAGTTCGTCCTCGCCGACATGGCGACGGACTTGGAGGCTGCGCGGGCTTTGCTCTATCTGGCGGCGGCCAAGGTCAATGAGAATGCGCCGGACAAATCGCGCTTCTCTGCAATGGCGAAGAAGCTCGCTACAGATAACGGCTCAGAGATTGTCGATAAGGCGCTCCAGATGTTCGGCGGCTACGGTTATTTACGCGACTATCCGATCGAACGCTTCTGGCGCGACTTGCGCGTACACCGTATCCTCGAAGGAACGAACGAGGTGATGCGGATGATTATCGGGCGGGATTTGCTAAAGTGACGGATGACATCATCGCCCGTGTGCAAGGCCATGCGGGGATCATAAGTCTGAACCGACCTTCCGCGCTTCACGCGCTTACGTTGGACATGGTGCACGCTATTATCAAGGCCTTGGTTGCTTGGCGGAAAAGTAACACAGTAAAATGTGTCATCATCGATCATGCCGAAGGCCGCGGCTTTTGTGCGGGCGGTGATATCAACTATTTGCGCAACTCAGCGCTGAATGACGGCGGCGTTTCTGGCCGGAAATTCTTTCATGATGAATATCAGCTCAATCACATGCTCTTCACCTATCCAATGCCTGTGGTGGCCTTTATGGACGGGATCACGATGGGCGGTGGCGTGGGTATTTCGCAGCCTGCGCGGTTCCGTGTGGCGACAGAGAACACCCGCTTTGCCATGCCGGAAACCGGGATCGGCCTGTTCCCCGATGTCGGCGGCGGTTGGTATCTTTCGCGTCTTGAGGGCCGCGTGGGGCAATATCTTGCGCTCACCGGAGCGCGCATTGACGGCGCCGATTGTCACGCGCTGACACTTGCCACGCACTATCTCAATTCCGATTCCACCGGAGAGGCAAAGCGGCGGATTTCAGAGGAAGACCCAGACCGGATCGAGGGTATTCTTGGCACAATGTCGGAACCCGCGCCCGAATCGAAATTGATCGAGCATATCATCCCGATCAATCAGCTGTTCGCATCGGACAGGTTTGAAGAAATTCTCGCCGCTCTTGATGCGGATGGCTCAGATTGGGCGATCCGCGAACGCGCGACGTTGATGACGAAAAGCCCGCAAACATGCAAAGTCGCGCTAAGACAGCTTGCCGAAGGTGGCGCGATGGACGATTTTGCTGACAACATGCGCATGGAATACCGGATTGCATCGCGCGTCCTTCTTCGGCCTGATTTCGCGGAGGGCGTTCGCGCGGTGATTGTCGACAAGGACAATGCACCGAAGTGGAACCCGGCCAAGCCGGAGGGCGTGACGGGCGCGCTTTTGGACGAGATTTTTGCGCCACTGCCAGCGGGCGAGGAATGGACTCCGCTGTGAATGGCGGAGGTGCCTCGCTTGCGTTGCTTGGCCTTGCTGCCGTTTATGGACTCACGTCGTACATCGGCGAAGCGCGCGCCACCTCGGTACGGGAAAATGCGCTCTATGGGCCGGCATCACTTTGTATGGGGGGCTATGTCGTCCACATCGGCGCGGCAGAAGGCGCGGAACTCGGGCTCGAACCAAATGGAAGCCCAACCTACATCATCATTCATCGCGAGGGGCAGCCTGAGATTTATGTGAATTTCGGTGAGGAAGCGTCAGGCGCGGCGCGCCAACACTGGGTCCAGTCTGGCGCTCTCGGGCGCGTCATCCGCGTCGATACGCCCGCGACCAGCGGATACCGGGCCGGTATTCCGGGTGAGGCCGTTTCGTTTCGCGATCCAGCCCACCGATCCTATGTGTTGCCCGCCGATGGCCCCAGTGCTGGTGCCAGCTCTGGCGGAACGCGACCGCTCCACGTGAGCACGCAGGCTTTTTATCAAAAGGGCAATGATGCAGGCGAACTCGCCCATTTTTCGAAGCGGCTTGCGTCGACGGCGTGTTACGACCTTGCTTCGCTTTGGGCTGCACCCCGGAATACAGCGCCAATAGGCTATGCGCCAACGCGGTTTTTCGGGCCAGCAGATCTATGTGTTGGGCGGCTGATGGTGCCACTCGCGGCCGGGCAACAAGCCAAATTCAATTGGGAGTCGGGAAAAGATTCCTTCTCGTTTCACATTTCCGGCGGCGGCGCAGATATTGCCTTAAGCGGCGCAAGCGTATGGCGCGACGCGCTGCGCGCGGGGCCGCTTTTGTCTGCGGGTTTCACTGTGGATCGCATTGCTCCGACCCTGCTCCGCGTCAATCCGCCGCGCGGCACCGGCTGGGACAAGGTTTTCACAGTGAGTTCGCAAGACGCGCCGTTGGCCGAGGCATTGATTGGCAGGATGGAGGTTGTGCGCCGCAATGACGCGCGCTGTGCAGGTACATCAGGCTCAAAATGAACCGAATGCAGGTGCGACGGCTGACGCAATCTCGGGCCACAAGATTTTAACACAATAGGAAACACACATGACCTACGAAACAATCCTCGTCGAACAGCGCGGTGCTGTTACCCTTATCACCCTTAACCGCCCGCAGGCCTTGAACGCGCTGAACAGCCAAGTGCTCGCAGACCTGATTGATGCGTTTGCCAAGTTTGATGCTGACGATAATCAGCGCTGTGCTGTTCTCACAGGGAGTGAAAAAGCCTTTGCAGCGGGCGCGGACATCAAGGAAATGCAGGCGCAAAGCTTCCCTGACATGTACGGCTCAAACTTTTTTGCAGGCTATGATCGGGTGGTCGCCACCCGCAAGCCTTGGATCGCGGCGGTGTCTGGCTTCGCGCTCGGCGGCGGGTGCGAACTGGCGATGATGGCGGATTTCATCATCGCGGGCGACAGCGCCAAATTCGGCCAGCCTGAAATCAAACTTGCCGTCACCCCCGGCATGGGTGGATCGCAGCGACTGACGCGCGCCATTGGCAAGGCCAAGGCGATGGAGATGTGCCTGACGGGCCGGATGATGGGCGCGGAAGAGGCGGAAAGTTCTGGTCTGGTTGCTAAGGTCGTTCCGGCCTCAGCGTTGCTCGAAGAAGCGATCAAAACGGCGACTGCGATTGCTGGCATGGCCCCACTTGCGGCGATGGCCTGCAAGGAAATGGTCAATGCGGCCTTCGAAACCACGCTTCAGCAAGGCGTTCTGTTTGAGCGCCGCTTGTTCCACGGTCTGTTTGGATCGGAAGATCAAACGGAAGGAATGGCGGCTTTCGTCGAGAAACGCACTGGCAACTGGCGTAGGAAATAGTACCATATCGGAAAATAAGTCTTGACAGCGTCACGCTGTTAGGGTAACTATTGGCACAATGGAAAGTTGTGATTCGATGACGAGCCAATTTTCCGATCCTCTTAAAATTCTGACAATTACGGAGATGCGGATATGAAAATCGCATGCATTGGCGTTGGTAATATGGGCAGCGGAATGGCTGCAAACCTCGTGAAGGCGGGGCATGAAGTGCACGCCTTTGATTTGGCGGCGGACGCGCTTGAGCTTGCCAAAAACAACGGATGTACGCCGCACACTGCCATTTTTTCGGCGGTCCAAGGTGTTGATGCCGTGGTCACCATGCTGCCCAATGGCGTCATCATGGAAGGCGTTTATGTAAACGACGTTTTGGCCCACGCGCCAAAGGCGGCGCTTCTGATTGATTGTTCGACAATTGATGTCGGGACATCCAAAAATGTGGCGCACTTGGCGCAATCCAAGGGCTATGAAATGGTTGATGCTCCCGTGTCAGGAGGGATCGCGGCGGCCAATGGCGGCAGCTTGACGTTCATGGTTGGCGGCCCGGTAGGAGCGTTTTCTCGCGCTGAGCCAATCCTTGCCAATATGGGCAAGGCGGTCATCCATGCGGGCGACGCCGGGGCAGGGCAGGCGGCAAAAATTTGCAACAACATGATCCTTGGCGCGACGATGGTTGCGACGTGTGAGGCTTTTGCGATGGCCGAAAAGCTGGGGCTGGACCTTCAGACTTTTTACGATATCTCGTCCAAGGCGTCGGGGCAAAGCTGGTCGATGACAAGCTATTGTCCGGTACCCGGCGTCGGGCCACAAACGCCTGCGGATAACGGCTATCAGGGCGGTTTTGCAACGGCTCTCATGCTCAAGGATTTGAAATTGGCGATGGAGGCGGCGCACACCGTAGGGGCCAATGTTCCTATGGGGCAGCGGGCAGCGGAGCTTTATGCCGCTTTCGCTGAAGCCGGATCGGCGGGGCTGGATTTCTCGGCGATCATTAACGCTCTGAAATAGCGGCAAATTCGAGATTTCGTTAGCAATAGATTTACCTCCTTCTGACACAAGTGTTCGAGAGATCGTTTGTTGGGGGGCTATTTGATGCTCATGGAAAATATTGGCGTTGAGCCAACGCGGCTTGAGGGCCAGAGCACCGCATTTTGCCGTCCGTTGTCGGTGCCCGATCAAACGTTGCTTTACCGCTATTCGATCGCGGAATTGCAAGCGGCATATGGCCGGGGGGCTTTGTCACCGCGCGATGTCATTGATCAATATCTCTTGCGGATTGAACAGCTCAACAAAGACTTGAACGTGTTTGTCGATCTTGACTTTGATGGCATTGAGCAGGCGTTGGAGGCCAGTGAGGCGCGTTTTGCAGAGGATGCGCAGCGACCCCTCGATGGCATTCCTATCGCCGTGACGGCCGATTTAGCCGTAAAGGGCCTGGCCCATACAGCCGGAATGGCCGCGCGCGAAGATTTGTTGGCGCACAGCGACTGCGATGTGGTTGCGGGGCTGCGTGCGGCGGGTGCCATTATTTTGGGCACGGTCAATATTGATGAGGCCGCCTTTGGCGAAGATACGAATAATCCCTTTACCGGCAGAAGCCTAAACCCACATGATGTGACAAAAAGTAGCGGCGGCATAGCAGGCGGCGCAGCGGCGGCTGTTGCTGCCGATCTCTGCGTTGCTGTCATTTCGGCAGACCGGATGGGGTCGGTGCGCGCCTCTGCTGCTTATTGCGGGGTCTTTGCCTCGATGCCAACGGCTCATCAAGTGTCTGCCGTAGGGATATGGCCGCATTCGCCGCGGTTCGATTCGATTGGTTTACTGTGTCGGTCGATGGAAGATATTTCGTTTCTAACGAATGTGCTGATCGCTCCGGATTTGGCCTCCGCCATGCGCCGGTCCCGCTATTTGAAGCTCGAGCGGGCAGGCGGTGTTACCTGTTCGCGCGAAGTCATGGCTGTCTTTGACGGCGCGGCGAAATGCCTGCCAGAGTTTCCAGTTGAGTTGTCACTGCCGCATACTTGCCTAGATGTGGCAATCCATCTGCATCTCTTGCAGGGCAGAGAGCTTGCGGCCCAACTGGTTGCCCTTGGCGGGGAGCGATGCGCGCTCATTTCGGACGCCTTGTCCTATTGCATGGAACCAATCCTTGCGTGCGACCCTGCTGTGTTTGAGGCCTGCGAAGGCATCCTGACCGAAACAGTGAGCGCCCTGCGCCAGCAAATTGCGAGCAACGGCATCCTCATGGTTCCAACCGTTGCAGAAACGGCACCCCTCGTCTTGCAAGAGCCTGACGGTCGTTTGCCGGGATCGGCTTTCCCGCTGCTCGCGAACATTGCCGGTATGCCTTCAGTGCAATTGCCGATCGGACGCGACGCTGGGGGAATGCCGATTGGCCTATGTCTTATTGGGCCCGTTGGCGGCGATGCTATGGTGATCGCTCAAGCGCGAATGTTGAGTGATCAAATCAGGGGCTACGCACCGCCGTATCTCGCTTGATTTAAGGCGGAGGCTAATCCAGCCTTGCCTTAAGGGAAAGGTCATCCTATTGGCCGCCCGCATCAGCGTGTGTGGCGATCGTAGCTCAGTTGGTTAGAGCGCCGGTTTGTGGTACCGGAGGTCGCGGGTTCGGATCCCGTCGGTCGCCCCATTTTTGCTGTCGTGCCCGGAAAAATCATCCGCCAAATCGTTGCGATTGCGCTCGTAATAAAATTACGTTATAGAGTTATAAAATTGCCAACGGAGGATGCCATGGCGGCTATCTGGGAACTCCCTGATTTTGACGGACACGAGTCTGTTCATTTTTTCACCGACGAGCAGACGGGCTTGACGGCGATCATTTCAATTCACTCTACCCATCTTGGGCCTGCGGCTGGCGGCACGCGCTTTTGGCATTATGCCAATCCACAGGATGCGATCACCGACGCGCTCAGACTTTCGCGGGGGATGAGCTATAAGAACGCGATGGCTGGCTTGGCTATGGGGGGTGGCAAGGCGGTGATCCTTGCCGATGCTCAGGGGACGAAAACTGCGGCGATCATAGACTCGTTCGCCCACGCGGTTGAAGGCCTTGGCGGGCGATATGTGACGGCGCAAGATGTCGGAATGTCCGCAGCCGATATGATCGCGATTGCCCAGCACACGCGCCATGTGAGCGGGCTGCCCGTCGCGGCAGGTATGGCGGGCGGTGATCCGGGGCCCTCAACCGCGCTCGGCGTTTTCCTTGGCATTAAAGCGGCTGTCCACCGGAAACTTGGGAAGGCCTCAGTCGAAGGCGTTCGCATCGCCATCCAAGGCGTCGGCAGCGTCGGAGGCGGCGTCGCGCGGCATTTGGCCCGCGAAGGCGCGTCGCTTGTGCTGGCAGATCGGGATTTGGAAAAGGCGCAGGCGCTCGCGACGGAACTTGGCGGAACGGCGGTTGATGCCGACGAAATTTTGCGGACAGAAGCAGATGTCTTGAGCCCGTGTGCACTCGGGGCGATTTTGAATGCTGACACGATTCCTCACCTTCAATGCCCTATTGTAGCGGGCGCAGCGAACAATCAGCTTCGCACAGCGGCTGACGGTGAAAGCTTGCGCGCGCGCGGTATCCTCTATGCGCCCGATTACGTTATCAACGCGGGCGGGATCATCAATGTCGCGCTCGAATATCTAGAGAAGGCGGATCAGCCTTCGGTCGAGCTTAAAATCCGTGGCATAGCCGCAAAGCTTGACGCGATTTGGGATGAGGCCGATGCTCATAATGAGTCGCCAGCAGCCGTGGCAGATCGCATGGCAAAGGCCCTTATTGGACGTTAGATCAGTTAGATCAGGAGGCAGGATGCGCGGAACTTGGTATCGAACAAGCCTTGCACTGGTCCTCTGCGTCACCATGAGTGCGAGCGCGCAAAGCCAGCTTAGAAAGGTCGGCCGGCCTGTGCCGCGGTTCGTCCTTTCCGCTGCTGTCAGTACGAATCCGGGGCTTGGGAGTGGCAGTTTCTTCGAGGGGCAACCAAAATTGCTCAATCTCTTCGCCAGTTGGTGTGTGCCGTGCGCTGCTGAATCCAAGTCATTGATGAAAATTGCTAGATTAGGGGTGCCCATAGATGCCGTCGCCGTGCGCGATACGTCGGGCGGGTTGGCGCGCTTTTTGGGGCGTTATGGTAATCCTTACCGCCGGATTGGCGCTGATCTTGATGGCCGTGTCCAGGCTAAGTTTGGGTCCGCCGAAGTGCCCCAGACATTTGTTATCGATGGGCGCGGTGTGATCCGTTTTCAACACGTTGGCGATATTCAGGACGAAGACATTCCTGACCTCTTGGTGGCCCTTCGCGCGGCGCGCTTTTATTGACGGTTTCGGGCGCGCGGTGAGGCAACGGGTTTCGATTGCAGGCCCAATGGCACCATGTTAGAGCACAAAGCTTGTATGCAGAGTGAGCTTGGTTTTTATGTCAGTCATTTTCTCCGCCAGTAAGCGTCAATCGTGACAGAAGCACCCGCTGTCGCCGCCTCAGTGGATGAGGAAGATCACAACCATCACATCGCCGGCCCCATGTGGAAGCTCGTTGTCGGGGCGGTTGGCATTGTTTTTGGCGATATCGGTACCAGCCCGATCTACGCGTTTCGCGAGACTTTTGCGGGTCACCATAAGATCAACGTTGATCCGACGCACATACACGGCGTTTTGAGCCTCGTTTTTTGGTCGATGATGATCGTTGTGACGATCAAATATGCGTTCACGATCATGCGTGCGGACAATAAGGGCGAAGGCGGCAGTCTGGCGTTGCTCGCGCTGATTACGGGCAAGACGCAGGGCGCGAAATGGACGGGGCCGATCATCATGCTTGGCGTGTTTGCGACGGCGCTCTTTTACGGGGATTCGATGATCACGACTGCGATGTCGATTCTTTCGGCAGCGGAAGGTCTGCAATATGTCCATGAAGGGTTCAAAGCATGGACCTTGCTGATTGCCTGCGCGATTCTGTTTGGTCTCTTTGCCATTCAGTCGCGTGGTACCGCCAAGGTTGGTGCCTTTTTCGGGCCGATCATGCTGTTGTACTTTGCCGTCTTGGCAGGGCTTGGCCTCATCTATCTGGTCAAGGACCCTTGGATTATCGTTGAGACACTCAACCCCGTGAACGCCATTCGCTTTTTTATGGT
>JBEGTP010000289.1:0-4221 GCA_041179365.1 Pseudomonadota bacterium | reverse complement strand
TGGTCCCGTCGTGGGGCCAAGGATCAAAGGCGAGCTCATTGGCGGCGGCGCGGATTGGCAAGTGACTCGGCCTGATGGGGTCACGGTCGCCGACGCTACCTATGCGCTCAAAACTGATGATGACGTAATCATTCAGATTCACAACAAGGGTTTGCGCCACGGTCCGCCCGAAGTCATGGCGCGCTTAGCAGCGGGGGAGGTGGTCGACCCGGCGGCCTATTATTTCCGCACGGTGAAGGAGTTCATCGCGCCTAAAGGGAAATATGACTGGATGAACAAGAGCATCTTCCTTTGCTCAGGGGCGCGCTATCCAGCGAGCATCAAACTTTGGGTTTGGCGGGTCGTTTGACTTTACTGCAGCGCAGTCTGATCTTAGGTTTTAAAAGGTCATTTCAATCATGAACAATCGCAAAGACATAGCCACTGGAAGGGCCACAAATGCAATTTGACGATGTAATCCTTGGTCGCCGCAGTATCCGTGGGTATAAAACTGATCCGGTCCCAAGGGCGTTGATCGAGGAAATCATTGGTTTGGCGATGCGCGCGCCGTCATCAATGAACACACAGCCTTGGAATTTCTACGTCATTACCGGCGAACCTCTTGACCGGATTCGTGCTGGCAATACCGAACGAACGATCGCGGGTGTGCCTCAATCACGCGAGTTCCGCACCGGGCCAGCGTTCGCCAATCAGCACCGCGAACGACAGATTGGCGTCGCCAAGCAGCTTTTCTCCGCGATGGGCATCGCCCGCGATGACGCGGGAATGCGGCAGGACTGGGTGCTGCGAGGCTTCCGCCAATTCGACGCGCCGGTCTGCGTCATCATTACATATGACCGCGTGCTCGACGGTAGCGACGATACGCCCTTCGACTGCGGGGCGGTGGCAACCGCGCTGGTCAACGCGGCTTGGTCACGTGGCCTTGGCTGCGTGATCAACAGCCAAGGCATCATGCAATCCCCGGTCGTGCGCGAACATGCCGGAATAGCCGATGATCAAGTGATCATGAAGAGCATCGCGCTAGGCTGGCCGGAGGAAAGTTTTCCGGCGAACGCGGTGGTATCCGAGCGAAAGTCAGTGGAAGAGGCGGCTGTGTTTGTGGGATTTTAAGGCACTTTCGCGAAGCCAAAAATGTGCAGAGCGATGGAAAGTCGACGAAGCTCATCAAAAAGCGACGCTCTTTACTAACCCTGAAGTCATGCCTGATCTGAAGCTGTTTGAAACAAGGCTACCACATGCCTCTGCCATCGATAGCCGTCAGCCTCATCGCGTTGAAGATAGGCCATGAGGCTATGCTGCTATGCGCTCTATTCAAGTGCACCGGCCCGTTCCAACAATCCAGCCTCATCGTGCTTTGCCCTTCGCGCAATCAGCAGCATTAGCACCACAATCGGCACTGACGCTGCATTGACGCAAAGCATGGCCGTGCGCAGATCGCCAAGGGAGTCAGAGAGCATGCCGACAAGATAGGGCCCACAGCCTAGCCCAATGATCGTCATCGCAAGGAGATAAGTGCTCGTCGTGATACCGCGCATTCGGGGGAGAACTTGATCATAAATAATGGCATAGAGCGGAGGCAACCACCCTGTCAGAATAAAGCTATAAGGCAAAAAGCGCAGGTAAAAGCTTGTTGCATCAGGCGCGTGATAGACCCAGAAAGACAGGATCGGGGAAACGCCCATCGCAAACAACGCGACATAGGCGCGTCCTGATCCTGGAAAGCGCTTGTTGAGCCAGTCAGACAGCGGGCCATAAAGCAGTGGGCCTATGATCCCCATACCGGCCGCCAGCAGACCGAATTGCAGCGCCGCCGCCCCCATAGTCAGATGATATTGTTTCATCAGAAAGCTCGGATTGAAGGCCATCATCCCGTAATTGATGACGCTTTGTAGTGATCCCACGGCCATTGCCATTATCAGCGTCGGTGATCGCGTTATAACGCGGTGTGACTGTTCATCGGTGACTTTCATATTTTGCATGAAATTTACGAGCACGAACAGGCCGAATCCGATCACCAGCCACTGCAACAGATGCGGGCTGATCTTAAATGCGCCAAAATCGAGCGGAGGGCGCGGAGAGAGATGCGAGGTTAACAAGAAGAGCGCAGTCATGGCTAGGACTATGCCTATGAGCCAAAGCAAATTGTCACGCCAGATCTCACCCGCCACTTTGAAGCGGGCGAGGCTGAGCCAGTTGAACCCTGGTACGACAGAGCCGAGCACTTGGGCACTCGCACGAAAAGGATGCAGGTCATGCGGGGTGGGGATGCCGTCCATCACGCCGCGCTCCGGCTCAGGCAGGAACCAAAGAAAAAAGGCGAGCATTATGCCGGGCGCTGCGGCGACAAGGAAGGCGAATTGCCAGCCCTTGAGCCCGAACGGCGCCATCGCACTCTTGCCGGGGCTTAATCCCCATGTCTGATCCCACCACCCTGCCGCCACGCCGCCAAGGATTAGTGATCCGCCAATGCCAAGCGCAATCGCAGACGCCATGACAGCCAAGACAAAGCCGCGACGGTGCTTGGGCCAATAATCGTAAACAAGGCTCGTGCCCGCTGGTTGGGTCGCCGCTTCACCTATGCCGACGCCAAGCCGTGAGAGCGCGAGCATCCCAAAGCTCGATGCAAGGCCCGCTAGCCCTGTCGCTAACGACCAAAAGATAAGGCAGATTGAGAGCAATTTGGTCCTAGTCCAGCCGTCCGCCAGTCGGCCGAGAGGTAGAGAAAACAACGCGTAAAATAGGGCAAAGACAGTCCCAAACAGCAGCCCCATCTCTGCATCACCAATCTTAAGATCGGCCTTGATTGCAGGAGCGAGGATAGCAAGAATTTGCCGGTCCAGCAGGCTCATTGTTTGGGTGAGCCCGACCAATCCAAGCGCAATCCAAGCGGTGCGCGTTACGGCCAAGGTTTTACTCATGCTAAATTCACCTCTACCAAACTAGGACCAACGTGTGAAAAGGCATCAGCGAACGCCTCATCGAGTGCTGCGGCACTTTCAACCCGGCATGCTTGCATGCCTTGGCCCTGGGCTAGCGCCACAAAATCAAGGCCCGATAAGTCTGTTCCAACCAGTTTTTGGAGCCCAAAGTGGCGCCCGAAGACGTGAAGCGCTTCATAACGACGATTGTTGAGGATGACGAAGGTGATGGGCAGGTTCAGCTGCGCCGCAGTCCATAAGCCTTGAATCGCATACATTGCAGCACCATCGCCGAGCAGGGCGATCACACGCGCGTCGGGCCGGCCGAGCGCCACGCCAATCGCAGCGGGTAGTCCATGGCCAAGACCGCCACTGGCGCACGTATAAAAGCTGTCTTGCGCAACAATTGGTAAATGATCATGCATTGCCCCGCGACTGCTTGCCGCTTCTTCGACGATGATACTATTCTCGGGTCGCAAGGCTGCGACCCTGCTCATCACCCAAGCGTCTGTGAGTAGACCGGCGTTGAGCGGCGAGGGTGCTTCGCGCGGCGCGATTTTGATACGGCTGGCTGGCAGGGGCCCATCCAAAAGCGCAGCAATCCCAGCATTCAAGTTCGTGATGACAGCTAACCCCTCTGGTAGCCAGCTCGCCATCGTAGGGTCATTAGTCAGCTGAAAAAGTTTTGCCCCCTTAGGAATATGAGGCCCTTCACCTTCGGCATGGTAGGTAAAAGCCGGACCGCCGAGAACGAGGACAAGGTCGCTACCCCCAAGAGCCGTAACAATATGCTCGCGAAAGGCAGGGAGAAAGCCTTGAAAAAGACGATGATTTTCGGGGAAGGACGCGCGCGCATTCATCGGAGCGACCCAGACCCCCGCATTATGGCGCTCTGCCAACGCGATCACCCCATCCCACGCCGCATCATGCGCCACTTGCGCGCCAACGACGAACACAGGCCGCCGCGCTTCGGCCAATGCTTTAGCAACACGAGCGAGGGCCGCAGCATCCCCGCAAACACTCTGCGCCATATGAGCCAGCGCGGGAGGCGTACATAACTGATCCCAGTCATCGACAGGGATGGAAACGAAGGTAGGGCCACATGGCGGCTGCATTGCGATGTGATAGGCGCGCGCGATTGCGCCGGGCACATCCTGTGCGCGCGCTGGTTCAATAGCCCATTTTACATAGGGTCTCGGAAACTCGGTTGCACGTTCAGCAAAAAGGAACGGCTCAAATGGCAAAATTGATCGGGCTTGTTGCCCGGCTGTAATTACGAGCGGTGTCTGGTTTTTGTAGGCCG
>JBEGTP010000288.1:0-7086 GCA_041179365.1 Pseudomonadota bacterium | reverse complement strand
CGGTTGCTTGATGCTATTCCCCACCCCATGACACTGCGCGCATGTTGCGGCGCTGTGTTTTCCAAGCAAGGGGAAGCGCGTATTCTTGTTGTGATCGAAACTTGCTGATTTCCAAGACGTTGAATTGTGGCAGCTCGCACAATTTGTGCCACGTGATCCCTTGTGACTATCATCCTTGGCGTGGCAGCCATAACAGGCGCGCGGCGGATTCTTGAGGCTATTATTAGCGCCGTGGCACCCTGCGCATGAGACAGAGCCGTGCCGCCCGACAAGCGGGAAGCCCGCATCACGCGCGTGATTGAAGGTCGCTGACTTCCAAGTCGCTGTGGTGTGGCAACTGGCGCAATTCGTTCCGCGCGAACCGCGATGGGCGTCATTTTTGGCATGACAGCCATAGCATTGCTGCGGCAATCCCTTCCAGCGTTGCCCGACGTGACACGTCAGGCAGGCCGCAGTTCGGTGTTCGCCCGTCAACGCAAATCCTGTTTTGGCATGATTAAACGGCAACGGCTTTTTCCAATCAAACACCGTGTGGCATGATTGGCAATTGCGGCCGAGCCGACCGAAATGCGCGTCCTTTTTCGCATGGCAATTGGCGCATGTGGTCGCCAAGCCGCGGTAATGCGTATTATTGCCGTGGCACCCGGCACACGTTGCTTTTGCGTGACCGCCGAGCAATGGGTAATTTGTCAGCTGATGATTGAAGCCTGTGCGATTGAGACGAGTCAATTGATAGCCGCGCCCATGATGCTCGCTATGACAGGTTTTGCAGGCTTGCGTCCGCGCCGAAGATTTGCCGTGATACCCCCGGCCGCCCTTCATGTCCGCCGCAATGCCTTTATGACACGCAAGACATTTTCCATTTTGCGCTTCGCGGGCAAAGGAGGAGTGGCAGCTGGCACAATTCGCCTCAAGCTTCGCATGCGCGCTGGTCAGGGGGCCCGGCGTGACGAGGCGCTCCATGATCGATTGCGCAGGCAAGGCCTGCACGTAGAACAGCGCTGCAATAACAATCAGAAGGCGAAAGACCGTCCGCATTAGTACATGTGCACCGCAATGATATGGAGAATGGCGGTCGCAATGAGCAGGAAGAACAGCGGCAAATGCAGCAAATGCCACAGCCGCAGCATCCGGTCATAAAAGGCAAATTCACCCGCGCGGCGCACCGCATGGAAATAATCGCCCGTCTGCGCGGCGAGATGGCGCTGCAATTGACGGTTGCCCGCAAGACTCATCCGCGCGGCAGAAAGCGCTTTAATCTCGCGGCGAACGTGGCGTTGTGCCACCCGCGTGCTGAAGCCCAGTGCAATGACAGCGCGCGCGCTGGTCCAAAACCCGGCGCCAGCGGCCACGGCGCGCTTTTCAAACAGAACCAGCTCTTCTTTAATCCGCGCGCCTTCATCACCGAGCCCATCGAGCTCTTTGGTCATTTCATGCATCTCAGACAGAAGGGCCCGGACTTCGAGCTTGCGCCCTGAATAGCCCCGGTGAACGCGCGAGTAAAAAAAGCGGCCAACAAGCCCGCTGCCCGCAACAATAAGCATCGCGCCGAGCGCCACCGCGCTATTGAGTGCGCCCCATGAATAGCGCGAGTGGTAGAGAATGGCGACCGGACCGAGCAGCCCAAGCAACATATGAAAGCGGAACCAAAACCCGATCGAACCAATGTTCGCCAAAAACTTGATGCGTTTGCGAAACGGGTAAACGAGCAAGAGGAGCATCATGCTGCCGCCCAAAATGCCCAACCAGTAACCAACACCGCTTTCGGGATTAATATCTGGATCGGCGCGCGTTAGCCAGCCATAAGCGAGCAGACCAAAAACCCCGAGGCCCGTCGCGAAGGACAGGATATTCTCAATCGTCGAAGCCGATATTTGCGTCCGTGGTTTGGATTTTACATCTTGGGTTGTCGCTTGGGACACGGGCTGTTCCTCCGCTCGTTTGAGTAAATTGCACTGCCCCCTGCTCGACTGGTAGGCGACTGCGCTGCGGCGGTCTATAGCAGCGCTTCATTAGCGAAAAGTTCACATCTTCAAGCGAAATCTCGATTCGGTTCAACGCACCTATGCAACGGCGTGGCTCTGGAAGTGCTATTTTGTCAGGTCAATGACAGCAAAGGCGATTGCTCTTCTGGGTCAAAGCTCCTTAGCCCAAACCCATAACGCGAAATTTTGAGGAAAAACCGAATGCTTCCACTCGTGCTCACTGGACTTGTCGGCGTCGCCCTTGGTGTCGTGATCATGCGCCTCCTCCAAACACGCGCAGCGGGCGCACCCCAGGTGCCGCTTGCTGATGCGGCCCAGGCATCGCCAACGGATGCGATCGTCGGCGAAGGAGAGGCCTCGCCTTTGCCTGCGAGCCCCAATTTCCTCGGGCGCTTTTCGAAAAATCAGCTGATGTTCGGCGGTGCTGGGCTCCTCGGGGCGCTCGCGCTCATTGCCTTTGCTGTTCGCCCCGCTGAAACCCCCTTGGGAGCGCCCGGCCTCGCCAGCGGCGCGCCTGCCGCTGCGCCCGGCGATAAAGCGCTCGACGATGTCGATTCGATGATCAGCCGGCTCGCTGAGCGGCTCAAGACCGACACGACAGACGGCGAAGGCTTTCGGATGCTGGGCTGGTCCTATGTCAACACTGGCCACCCCGCAGAGGCGGTGACTGCCTATGCCACAGCCGCTAAGCTTTTGCCTGACCGCGCTGATGTTCATGCTGGATACGGCGAAGCGATGGTTGCTGTTGCTAAGGATGTCGTCACCCCCGAAGCCAAGGCGGAATTTGATACGGCGGTTAAGCTCAACCCCAAAGAGCCCCGCGCGGTCTTTTTCCAAGCCCTTTATAAAGCGCAAAATGGCAAAGAGCGCGAAGCACTTGATGAATGGATCGCCCTTGCGAACGATTCAGGCGCTGACCTGCCGTGGCAGGACGATCTGCGCAAGCGGATCACCGCGCTTGCCGCCAAACTTGGCGTCGACGTGAGCGGCAAACTGAAGCCCGCTGGTAAAGCAAAGCCCGTTGCCGCCTTACCCGCTGGATCGCCAGGGCCTGATGCCGCTGCGATGCAAGCCGCAAGCAAACTGCCCCCTGCCCAGCAGGAAGGCATGATCAATTCGATGGTCGATGGTCTGGCGGCCAAGCTGCAAGCCAATCCCGACAATGTTGACGGCTGGGTCAAGCTTATCCGGTCGCGGGTTGTGCTCGACGACCGTGTGCGTGCGAAGGATAATCTGGCGATGGCGCGCAAGGTTTTTGCGGATAAGCCTGAAAAGCTGGGCACGATCAATGCGCTTGCTACAGAGCTTGGCCTCTAAACGATCATGAATTTCGATCCGCTATTGCTGACCTATGCGATCCCGCTTGTCTTGATTTGGACGATTTGGAACGTGGTGGGCCGACGGAACACAAAGCGCGCGCTGCGTGTGATGGAAGAAGCAAAAGAGGCAGGCCTTACCGAGCCCGCCTCGCTTCACCCCGTTATTGACCCGGCTCTGTGCCTCGGCTGCGCGGCGTGCGTAAAGGCCTGCCCCGAAAAGTCGATCCTCGGCATTATTGATGGCAAAGCGATGCTGATCGAGCCGACCCATTGTGTCGGCCACGGCGCGTGCGCGACATCGTGTCCGACCGACGCGATCACGCTCGTCTTTGGCACCGAAACGCGCGGCGTCGATATTCCGTTCGTGTCGCCAAAGTTTGAAACGAATGTGCCGGGCGTTTTCATTGCGGGAGAGCTGGGCGGCATGGGCCTGATCCGCAACGCCATCGAGCAAGGGCGTCAGGCAATCAATCATGTTGCAGCCAAAGCCAAGTCAATCTCAGCGCCTGCGGATGTCCTCGATGTCGTGATCATCGGCGCGGGACCGGCGGGTATTTCGGCGAGCCTTGGGGCGATGGAAAAAAAGCTGAAATGCCGCACGGTTGAGCAAGGCACGCTTGGCGGAACCGTAGCCCATTTTCCGCGCGGCAAACTCGTTATGACAGCTCCGGCTGAGCTTCCCCTCGTCGGCAAGGTCAAATTCGGCGAAGTCAGTAAGGAAAAGCTGCTCGATTTCTGGGAAAATGTGGTGCGCGATACGGGCGTTCAATTGAATTTTGAAGAGCGGGTCGACCGCGTCGACCGCGACGGCGGCCTGTTTTCGGTATCAACGACGCGCGGCGTTTACCGCGCCAAAACGCTCCTCCTCGCCATTGGCAGGCGCGGCACGCCCCGCACATTGGGGGTGCCAGGCGAAGAGCTGAACAAGGTCGTCTACCGGCTCATCGATCCGGCGCAATATGCGAAAAAGCACGTCTTGGTTGTTGGCGGCGGTGATAGCGCGCTGGAAGCCGCAGGCTCGGTTGCTGACGAAGCGGGGACAACCGTTACACTCGCGTACCGCGGAGAGGCCTTTAGCCGCGCCCGCGCCAAGAACCGAGACCGGGTCGATGCCGCGATCGCTGAAGGGCGGATCGCGCTCTACCTCAACACGCAAGTCAAAGAGATCACGACCGAAATGGTTAGCCTGACAACCCCTCAGGGCGAGAAAATCGTGCACAATGACGCCGTCATTGTGTGCGCGGGCGGTATTTTGCCCACCGCGTTTCTCAAAGAAATTGGCATCGAAGTTGAAACCAAATTCGGGACAGTGTGATCGTTGAAGTTGCGTAGCGATGGAGCCGGTTGATCGGCTTCGGTCACCCGTCCGTCACCGCAAACAACCCTCAATCGCAGGGCCATCCTCGCGCGGTGCTCAGTACCCGGCTGACCCAATGCGGGGGGTGCCTAAATCAGCCGGGCCTTTGGTGCGACCCAAATTCTGATCCCGAGTCGCTACGTTCCCGAGTCGCTTGCTTGCTAACGGCAGGCCCTGCAACTAAGCTGTCGAAAGTGAAATAATTGAAAAATAGTTATTTTGCAGGCGTTTGTGTGGCGTATTTTCAGTAAAATTGCAGGGTTTAGGCCTACACTCCCGCGAAGAGGTAATCAGAATGCGCATTTTGCTGGTTGAAGATGATCGCGAGATCGCGCGGCGTCTCGTCTCCAGACTCAACACTTACGGCTTTATTGTTGAACATGCAGCGGACGCCGAAGCCGCGCTTGATTGGCCCGACGGAGACAAATTTGTTGCCCTTATTGTTGATATTGGCCTTCCCGGCATGAACGGACTGCAATTGGTCGAGCGCTGGCGCGGGCGGAGCCTGAGCGCGCCAATCATGGTTTTGAGCGCGCGTGGCAGTTGGCAAGAAAAAGTCGATGGGCTTAATCGCGGGGCCGACGATTATATCGTTAAGCCCGTGCGGGCAGAAGAAGTGTCTGCGCGGCTCCATGCCCTTGTCCGCCGCGCGGCGGGGCATTCAAGCGCGTGTATTGCAGCAGGCGGAATCACGCTTGATCCCGGCACCAAGGCCGTTTGCGTTGGCGGCGCGCCTGTCGAGCTGACGCAAATTGAGTATCGCCTGCTCCATCTCTTCATTTTGCGGGCGGGCCATATTTTAGCGCAGGGCGATATTCTGGACCATCTTTACCCGATGTCACGCGAGCGCGATCTCAATACTGTCGAGGTCCATATTGGCAGGCTTCGCCGCAAAATTGGCCGCGAAGCCATTTCTACCGTCCGCGGCCTTGGGTACCGGTTCGAACGGTGAAGGCAGCGCTTTCCAGTTTGCGTTTCCGGTTTATCGCCAGCACCTGTGCCCTTATTGCTGTCGGCCTTCTCCTCACCGGGATTGCGGTCACAAAACTCATGCGCCTCTCGGTTGAGCGTGGTTATCATGAGGAAATGCAGATCCACATCGAAGAGCTTGCAGCCCTTGTTAAGCTCGATAAAGATGGTCGACCCTTTCTGCTCAGGCGGCTCTCTGATCCGCGCTTTTTAGTCCCTAATTCAGGCTTTTATTGGGAAATCAGACGGGCGAACTTTGCGCCGCTCAAATCGCCCTCGATGCTTTCGGGCGACCTTTCTGGCACGCTCTCGACCGGCGTCGCGAGGCGCTGGGCTTTCACGCAAGGGCCCAGTGGCAAGGTTTTAGAATATGGGATGCTGGCCCCTCTTCCCAACGGCGCACCCCCCATTCTGCTGGCGATCGGATCAGACGCAAAACTGATCGACGCGACCGTCGCATCCTTTGCAACGCCGCTCGCCTGGTCGCTGACGCTCCTTGCTGTCCTCATGCTCCTTGCCGGCATCGCGCAGATCGCCTTTGGGCTGCGCCCCCTCCACCGTTTGATGGCCGGCGTTGCCGATATCCGAAGCGGGAAAGCCGCAGCGATGGTCGGCGATTTTCCGCGCGAGATTCAACCGCTTGTCTCTGATCTCAATAGCTTGCTCGATGCCAACGCAGCGATTGTGCACCGCGCGCGCATTCAGGCTGGCAATTTGGCGCACGGCCTCAGGACCCCGCTGGCGATCATCATCGACGAGGCGGAGCAGTTGAGCGCCAATGGTCAACCCGATTCGGCCAAAATATTACTGCAAGAGTGCGACCGCATGCAGCGGCAAATCAAATATCACCTCGCGCGCGCGCGCACCGCCGCAGCGCAACCGGGCACGGGCCAGATTGCCATGCTCAAGCCAACACTTGAACCCATTTTGCGCGCGATGCGGCGGCTGCATGCTGAACGGGAAATCTTGCTGTGCTGCGGTAATTTTCCAGACGTCGCCGTCGCGTGCGATGATGTTGACCTTGGCGAGATGCTTTCAATCGTGATCGACAACGCCTTTAAATGGGCCAAGACACGCGTCATGGTGTCGTGGGAAGTGCAGGATAGAGACGTGTCCATCTTGGTCGATGACGACGGATCGGGATTGAGCACAACCGATGCTGTTCGCGCGTTCGAAGCCGGTGAACGCCTCAATGATAGCGCGCCGGGCTCGGGGCTTGGCCTTGCGATCGTTAAAGACCTCACCAAACTCTATGGCGGCTCGGTCCAGCTTGGCAATTCGCCGCTGGGTGGCCTGCGCGCGAACATCCAATTGCCGACCCTGCCCTAAACTTTGGTGCCCTTATTTGACGGGCGTAAAGATCACGGTGCGACAAAAGGGCCCCCAGCAGCCTTTGACTTGCAAGGTTCCGTCGGCAAGGCGTTTCATCTTCGAGCTATAGGATTTTCCCGCGCGC
>JBEGTP010000287.1:0-3165 GCA_041179365.1 Pseudomonadota bacterium | reverse complement strand
TTGCTCTGCCGGGCAAGCTCTTTCTCAGCCTGATATAACCCCCGCGCCGCGCCCGCACCCACTGCACCCGCACTCACTGCACCCTTCCGCGCAAAAGAGACGCGTTCGCATTTCCCTTATAAGTCGCGTCTCTTTCGTCTCTTTCGCTCGTCTTTGGTGTTATCCAGCTTTGCCGCACGAAGGCCGGTCGGGCCTTACCCCCTAGCGCAGTAAATAGTCTGGCGGGCGCGGGGGTTCAAAATCCTCGCGCCGCCAGATCGCGTTCTTGGGCTCTTCAGGGTCGGGCACCGCGCCCGTGAGATAGCCAAAATAGGTGGCAATCTGGCGTTGCTGCGGGTCGGTGATTGCGGTCCGCCCGTGCATGAAGCGTGTGTTATCGAGCATGAGAACATCGCCTTTGCGCCACGCAACGGCAGTGGAGAGATCATCACCTGTGTCTTTAATTGCGTGCAGCCAGTCGTCGGGAACGGGGCTGAAATCATCGAGCAGCGGAAAACCGATGCGGCCATTGTTGAAGCGCGCAAAGAGCAGAAAATTGCCAAAGGCGGGCTCATCAGAAAACATCGGTTTGTGCAGCGCGGGCCGAGAAAAATGACGGGCGATGCGGCCATCGTTCAGGCGCATGAAGCGGTAAGGGCAGCCGGCGGGCGGATTGCGCAGCAGGGCATCGTCGGGCGCTGTTGAGCCGAGCCAATAGTCCAGCAGTTCGGGCCAGCTCGTCTTGATATAGAGCAGGCGGCGGTCCGCCAATCCTGAGCGAACGACAGGCGGCATCGCTTTGACGAGGGCAATACCATCGCACAGTGTTGTTTGCCCCCCCGTGCTCGGTGCTGAGAGACAGCCAAACAGCGCGAGGTCCGGCTTCCACGGTTCGCGCGATAATTCGGGGTGCAGCGAAAAGGCACCAGTCCCGCCATCGACCGAATAGATGGCGTGCGCGGGATCGAGCAACGTCCTGCCGGGGCTTTCGTTGACGACAGACGTTTTGCAATAGTGTTTGGCGAAGGCGTAAAATTGGTCAAGGTCGGTTGCGAACCCGCGAAAGAGCAGTGCGCCGTGCCTTTGATATTGCGCAAGGACCAGCGCGGGATCGACCTGCACGACCGACGCTTCGCCCGCAGATTCGACCAAAACGAACGGTCGACCGGGCTGGGGCGGAATGAAATGGGCCATGATGGAGACTGCAATAGCGAAAGCGAAAGGGCGACGCTATAGACCAAATATGTCCTCTTCCTCCGCCCCTGGGCTTGCCGCGCCCGATCAGTATCTACAGTCGTTTGAAGGCGATGACGCGGTTTTTGTGGCCATGGACCGCGCTGCTTATCGGCGTTCGATTTTCCTAGACCACCGGATATCCTGTGCCGCCGAAGGGGTTGTTCGGTTGCCCGTCGCCGCGCTGGCCGCCGCCGCGCCGCCGCGCGCACCGACTGACTGGATTTTCCATGTGGCGCACTGCGGCTCAACATTGCTGGCGCGCGCGCTTGATGCGTTGGGCGATGCCCTTGTGTTGCGCGAGCCGCTTGCGCTCCGCCAGCTGGCCTTGTCGCCTGACGCCGACCGGTTGAAGCTTGCGCTCGCCTTTCTATCTCGGCACTATCCCGGCAGCGGCGCGACGCTCATCAAGGCGAATGTGCCTGTCAATTTTCTGCTCGATGAGATCGTTCGATCAGACCGCGATGCGCGAGCCCTCTTCCTCTTTTGCACGCTGCGGGACTATCTGTTGGCCATTTTGCGCAGCAACAATCACCGCGCTTGGTTGCGGACCGTTACCGGGCTGCTGGCGCGCCATTTGGGCGAACTTTCGGCCTTGTCCGACGCGCAGTGTGGCGCCGTGCTCTGGCTGGCGCAGCTTCGCCAGTTTGCAGCAGCCATTGCGGAAATGCCCAACGCAAAAAGTCTCGATGCCGAAGTCTTTTTTGCAGACCCAGCAGCCTCGCTAAGATTGGCCGCGCAGCATTTTGGGAGGCCAGCCGATCCGCAAGCGATTGAAGGGCTCGTGAAGGGGCCACTTTTCAACACCTATTCAAAAAATCCCGAACACGCCTTTGATAATGCAGCACGGCAGGCGCGGCGGTTGGTTCTTGGGAGAGACCTGTCGGGCGAAATCAAGGAGGCGGAGCGCTGGATTGAAACCAACGGCGCTGACGCTCAGGCCGCATTGCGCACGCTAACCGGCGCGGCGCTCGGAACCAATGCACTCGCGGCGGGCTTGGGCTGAAGCGTTCTAGGCAGGTCTAGGAGCACGCGCATGCGGCGCGACGCCAAGCCAAATTCTTGTGCTGCGGAGCGGATCTCGCTGGATGCCCCGTGAGGATTCGAACCTCAATAGACGGAATCAGAATCCGTAGTCTTACCATTAGACGACGGGGCAGAGCGGAGGCGGGCCAATAGGATTGGCGATAGGGCAAGTCAACACTGGTCTTGCGAAGTTGAGCCATTGCGCATAGTCTGCACCCAAGTACTCACGGGGGTTTCCCGTGCAGAGAAAATAAGAGTCTGACGCCGATGGGGGATTTGATGACCCAGGCGCCACTGTCTGGAACGAACGGGGATACGGCCGGACAGCAGCGCGCCCCGCAAAGGGGCCCAAAATCGGGTGAGCGTTTTCCGCATCGTCCCGCTTATGCCGCGCTCGATTTGGGCACCAATAATTGTCGCCTGCTGATTGCGCGCCCGAGCGGCGCAAATTTTAGCGTGGTTGATGCCTTTTCGCGGATCGTGCGATTGGGCGAAGGCCTAGCGGCGAGCGGTCGCTTGAGCGACGCCGCGATGGATCGCGCACTGACTGCGCTATCGGTCTGTGCCGATAAGCTAATGCGGCGCAATGTTCTCATTGCGCGCTCTGTGGCAACTGAGGCGTGTCGGCGCGCGGAGAATGGCGAGCAGTTTGTCGACCGCGTTTACCGCCAAACGGGGATCAAGCTCGACATCATATCGCCGAAAGAAGAAGCGAGGCTGGCCGTGATGGGTTGCCATAGCTTGCTTGAGCCGGGTGAAGGCGAGGCACTGATCTTTGATATTGGTGGGGGATCGACCGAGCTGGTTCTCGTCGATACGCGCGGCGCGGTGCCAGAGATGCTGGCATGGCTCAGCGTGCCATGGGGGGTGGTGTCACTCTCTGAGGCGGAAGAGCATGATAGTGAGGACGCGCCGTCGCGCGCAGCC
>JBEGTP010000286.1:0-4358 GCA_041179365.1 Pseudomonadota bacterium | reverse complement strand
AACAGCGTTTCCGCGCCGACGGGTACAATCATGAATTCTTGAAAATCAATCGGATTATCGGCGTGCATGCCGCCATTGATAATGTTCATCATCGGCACGGGAAGCACATGGGACGATACCCCCCCGACATACCGGTAAAGCGGGAGCCCGCGCGCGTCAGCGGCGGCCTTTGCGTTCGCGAGGCTGACGCCGAGGATCGCATTGGCCCCAAGACTGGCCTTATTATGCGTACCATCCAGCGCGATCATTGTTGCGTCAATGTCGCCCTGATCTTCAGCATCCATGCCAAGAAGCGCATCGGCGATGGGACCATTGACCCCGTCAACAGCACCTTGAACACCCTTGCCGAGAAATTTTTTCGCGTCGCCATCTCTTTTTTCGACCGCCTCATAAGCACCTGTCGAGGCCCCAGAAGGGACCGCAGCCCGCCCAAAACTGCCATCTTCGAGCAAAACGTCCACTTCAACTGTCGGGTTTCCGCGGCTATCAATTATTTGCCGGGCATGGATATCGAGGATGGCCGTCATTATATCTTAACTCCAACTTGCTTGGCGGGTGTGGCACGAGCCTCTAACCGCACGGCTATTGGGACGCAATCGGCGGATTTCCGCTTTTCGCAAAAAGGATAGAAGTATGGCGACGACAAAGGCTAAAACGAGCGCAGCACCGTTGGTTAAAAAGGCAACGCCCGCCAAGCCAGCGGTGAAGAAGGCAAAAGCAGCAAAGCCTGCGCCAGAGCCGGATACCCTGCGCGAACAGGCTGCCAATTTTTCGGCCCAAGCCAAGGATAAGATGCGGACCGCCGCAACAACCGGTAAGGATAAGGCGAGCGAAGCGATTGGCGGCGTTTCAGCCATGGTTGATGATGTCGCCACAAGCCTCGACGAGAAATTCGGTGCCCAATACGGGGACTATGCCCGCAAGGCCGCAAGCGCTGTTTCTGGATTCGCCGAGACGCTCCAATCGAAAGACGTCGATGATCTGGTGACCGATGCGCGGGAGTTTGTGCGTAAACGCCCGGCGGTTGCCATTGGTGCTGCAGCGGCTGTTGGCTTTGTTCTCACGCGCTTGCTCAAAGCCGGGACAGACGACGCCGAATGATGGAAGGACACCAAGAACAAGAGACCAAAGGCGACAAGCAACCGAGTCTTTCTGAACTGTTTGGGCAGTTGGCCGCTGACACCAGCGATTTTGCAAAGGCGGAATTGGTGTTTTTTAAGGCGGAAGCAGGAGAGCGCGTCGACTATGCCGTGCCGGGGCTCATCCTCGCGGCGCTAGCTGTGGCGCTCGCGCTTGGTGCCCTGTTGGTCCTTTTTATTGGGTTGGTCTTATGGTTGACACCGCTCATCGGGGCACCCCTTGCAGCATGCAGCATTGCGGGCCTTGGGGGTGCTCTCGCTATATTCGCTTGGCGTGCCGGTATTCGGCGGCTCACAAATGCGATTAAAACAAAGGATGACCGCTGATGGATAGCCCAGAACAGGCCCGCGCGCAGGCCGAGCAAATGCGACGCCAGATGGAAGGCACGTTATCTTCAGTCAAAGCCCGGCTGAGCCCGCGTGCGCTCACGCAAGAAGTGGTCGATAAAACCAAGGAACGCGCAACGGATATGGCTCATGCGGCGACCGAGGCGGTCAAAGCGCGCCCGGCTATGGCAGTAAGCGTGTTGGCCGCTACTGCGCTCCTCCTTTTTCGCAAGCCCCTAACAAGCGTGATCAAAAAAATCGCGCAGGAGAAAAGACATGGTTGATACACTTCGCAATACCGTTGCCGATGCCTATTCCAAAGGAAAAACCAGGGCTGAGGCAGCGGTTGAAACAAGTAAAGTAAAGGCGAGCAAAGCGGCACAGGCGACCAAAGCAAGCGCTCAAAAGGCTAAGGCCGCGACAGTCGAAGGCGTCGATCGTAATCCGCTTGCCGCACTGGTTGGCGGACTTGCGCTTGGTGCCCTTGCCGCTGCGTTGTTGCCCCGCACGCAGCGCGAGGATAAGCTTGTTGGCAAAGCAGGAAAGTCCGTCCGTGAAAAGGCAAGCAGTGCCGCTAAAACGGCACGCTCGACGGCGATGGAAACGCTTGATACACTCGGGGTGAATGCTGACGCTGCCAAAGATCAGATTCGCGACCTCGCGGCAAAGCTAGGCGAAGCTGCAACGACGGCTGGCAAATCTGCTGCGGCTAGCGTCAAAAAACGATAGACTTAAGGGGCAATTTATGGGCGACAGCAAACTTCATCTGGTCTTTGGCGGGCGTGTCAAAGACCCATCGGGTCTTGACTTTGTCGATCTAAAATCAATCGATATTGTCGGCATGTTTGCCGATTATAAATCTGCAGAAAAAGCATGGCGCGGAGCGGCCCAGCGCACTGTGGATGACGCTGAGATGAAATATGTGGTTGTCCATATGCACCGCCTCCTTGAGCCAGAGATGCTCAGTTCTGCAAAGAAATAGCGGCATATCAAGCGCCGCAAACGATGACTGTGAGCCCTTGCGCGGCCTCGGCAGGGTCGGCGGTATAGATTGACGCTGTTGCATCTCCAGCGCCGCGTTCAAATGCGCCGTCGTCTGAAATTCGGAAGCCGTTCATGCGAAAGACGGTGATA
Organism: Pseudomonadota bacterium; assembly: GCA_041179365.1. Lineage (GTDB taxonomy): Bacteria > Pseudomonadota > Alphaproteobacteria > Sphingomonadales > Sphingomonadaceae > Aquisediminimonas. The sequence goes on along the minus strand of JBEGTP010000286.1, from coordinate 1,758 downwards.
ACGTTTGCCTTGCTTGCGGCGAAATGGAGTGTCTTTCTGTCATCGCGCAAACCGACGTTTGCTAGCGTCAAACCCTTGTAAACTTTATTGACGGGCACAAAACTGATCTTGTCCTCAAGCGCCAGGAGCGCATCGTCCTTCGCCTCCTCACTTGCATAGGTTTTGGCTTCGGCTTCGGCATAACGTTTCTTCTGAGCAGCGACCACGCGGTCAAAATAGAGCGCGAGTTCTGGACCAAAATCACAAGTCGCGGGCTTGAACTGTACGAGACTATCTGAGCCAACAGGGCGATCCGTGAGCGATTTGACGGACAAAGGGGCAAGATACCCCATACCGCCCTTCTTGAGCGAAATCTCAGCAAAACCGGTGTCGGTAATCCCGACCAATTGTACTACGGTTCCCTTCGGTACGCTTTGCAGCACGGCCGCGCCATCATCAGGGCCGGCATAAACGCTGGCATCTTCGCCTAAAGCTTGGGATTTGTTCAAAAAGCGCACCAGCTTCGGCGGCTCAGTGGACGAAAGGTTGACTGCCGAGACAAATCCGCGCCCGTCGGCGAGCTTGAACCATTGTGAGGTCCCATCGGCGCCGACTTCCATCGCGCCATCAAGTTTCGTGCCGCGAGCGAGCTTCTCAACAATCGTTGATCCGAGCGTGGTCGGCTTGTCGCGAAGGTTTGCGCTTGCTAAAACAAAAAGGCTCGTACTCGACGCTGATGGTGCCGCGTCAACTGTGTTGTTCGCCGATACCTCCGGCGCGGATGCAGTGGGGCCCGTGTTGCCCGCCGTGTAAAACCACCAAAATCCGCCAAGGATAGCAAGGGCTCCCGCCCCAAAGAAAAAGGGACGAACGCGGTCGAAAAAACGCGGCGTGGCTTCATCAACATCCGAAGTGTAAGGACTTGTATCCGCGCGTTCTGCGGGCTCTATCGCGCGCACCTGCGTCAAAATGGGCGGTTCATTGACCGGTGATGGCGCGCGTTCGGGCTGCGTATTCGCCATCACTGCCGCGCCGCACGCAGGGCAGAACCTTGCGCTTTCACTCAGCGCGCCGCCACATTCGCTACAAAAATGCGCCATTTATCGGCTTCCTCTCACTCACGACCAAAGCCGAGTGTGGCGCTATCTCCGCCCGGACGCAATCGATTCAGACAAAAGCTATTTTTGAAACGAGGTAGAATTTGTCGCCCGACGGTACGGTGACTTCGACCTCTTCATCCACCTTGCGGCCTATGAGGGCGCGACCGATGGGGGAGTTATAGGAAATCCGCCCATTGCTTGCGTCAGCTTCAGTTTGGCCAACGATCTGGTACGTGATCGGCTTATCATTTTCATCAAGCAACGTCACCGTCGCGCCAAAAACAATTTTATCACCCGAGAGCGTCTTTGGATCAATCACAACCGCACGGCTGAGCTTGTCTTCAATATCGCCTATCATCGCTTCAACCTGGCCCTGACGCTCCTTTGCCGCATGATATTCAGCGTTCTCAGAGAGATCCCCATGGGCACGCGCCTCTTCAATCGCGTCGATGATCAGCGGCCGCTCTGCCTTCAATTGGCGCAGATGGTCATTCAGCATCTGCTGGCCTTCGAGGAGCATTGGCATTTTCTCAATCGTCGCCATCGGGCGTTCCTTCATCGTCAATAGGGCATCCCCGGCGAACACCCTCTCGGGCACCCGTCCGCAGCGTCACGAAGCTGTGGGGATCAACGTGCGTTTGATGAATGATAGGACTGAAGTGTCCGAACTTCAAGGTTT
>JBEGTP010000285.1:0-10835 GCA_041179365.1 Pseudomonadota bacterium | reverse complement strand
ATCTTCGGGCGAGAGTGTGGCTTGAATTTGAGACCTATTGCGCACAAAGGCCAAAGCCAGCATCGCCTGCTTCCCGCTGCCAACTTCTCTGAGACCAATGAGATTGGGCAGGCCTGACACTGGGTGGGTGGCACTATTCTTTTTGCCGAATTTAAGCCATACGCTGCAAATTATTACAGTTAGAAGCAACAAATAACCCGGCGCAAGCTGCACAAATGCGCCACGTGATTCAAAAAATAGCGCAGCCCCAAATGACAAAGGGAAATAGAAAAAAGTTAGATACAAAAATTGCCGTTGCCATTTTTTAGAAAATAGAAAAACTGTAGCAATTAAGAAGGAAAATAGAAGTCCAATAAGCCAGCCAATGTGAATAGGACTTCCATTTTTAATGCTTTCGGATGCAATAATATGCAAAAATAATACTGAATCTCTTCCGTATCCTATATAAAATCTTGTACTTTGAGATCCGTCGAGAATCGATCCAATTACAATACTCCTTCCCCTAATTGACTCTCGTGCTATTTTTCCATCAACTAGGTCTTTTAAGCTAAAAATTGGAACTGATGCAGGATCAAAACTATAATCTACATCGAACTCGTCCTTACTCCTTGTTTTTTTTGCCGCAAGGGACGCTGCGAGTGATGGGAATAATTGACCGCCAATATCAACGGAGTAAGGAATGCGCGGCGAATATCCGAAAGGATGAACCCAACTTGTAGTAGCAACTTCATTTGCGAAGGCCCGGAAAATACCCGCCGATCGAGTCGGGATTTTTTTCCCGGTTCTATTTTCCACACGAAATTTTACGGGGAGCGAAACCGGTACAGCGGTCGCTTTGAGCGCGGCGACCAGCTTTTGATCTGCTTCTGGCGATTGGCTCGTATTGATTGGCTGCGCAAAATAAATATGCGCCGCGCCGATTGCATTGAGTCGCTTGATCGCTTCTGCGTTGATGTCGTTATTGACCGAATAACCGCCGTAGGCGGCCGCACTGCGTTCATCGATGTCGACGACAATCGTTTGCCCACTGACCGGCTGGCTGCGAATCCTGTTGCGAATGCCTTGAAGCGCAAGATCAAGCGGGTCGCTAAGCTCGAGCGCGCCGCAAAAGACGCTAAGAAGCACGGCCCACAGCAGCACTTTGCGGCGGGGGTCCCGTAAGCGAAAGATCGCGCGGAGGCGGCGTTTCATGTTCATGCGACTATATTGCCACCCCATCTGGCAGAAAAAGGTTAGCAAAATGAGAACCTTGTCCAAATTGGTGTCAGTTTCTGGCGGACCGCGTTCAACCGCATTTTTTCGCGCGCGCATTGACGTCAAGAGCAAGGCTCCGTCGCGTCTGGCAAAAGTGATGTGGCGCGCCCGACAGGAGTCGAACCTGTGGCCTCAAGATTAGAAGTCTCGCGCTCTATCCAGCTGAGCTACGGGCGCGCACCGATGGGGGATCAAGTGAGCGCAAGCGCCCTGTCTAATCCTCATCACACTGTCCCTTAGTATGGATTGCGTCGCAGCGAAACCTCGTTAGTTTGCCGTCATGACTGAAAATCATCCTCCGGCCAAGCGCGCCGACGCCGTGCAACAGTTTCGCAGCTTCGATATTGTGATGGCGGCCTTTGTCGCGATCTTGCTTTTGTCGAACATTATCGGGGCCGCAAAGCCTGCGCAGATTGACGTTCCGTTCATCGGAAAGCAGGTCTTTGGCGCGGGCATCCTCTTCTTCCCGATCTCCTATGTCATTGGCGACGTCTTAACTGAGGTTTACGGCTATGCCCGTGCACGGCGCTGCGTTTGGGTCGGGTTTTCTGCGTTGCTCTTTATGGCGTTCATGTCGTGGGTGGTCGTCCACTTGCCGCCTGCCGATGGCTGGCCCAACCAGGCCGCCTATGAAAGCGTTTTTGGCAGCACTTGGCGCATCGTTCTGGCGTCAATCACCGCTTTTTGGGCGGGCGAGTTCGTCAATAGCTTCATTCTTGCAAAGATGAAAATTTGGACCAAGGGCGAAAAACTGTGGACCCGCACGATCGGGTCAACAGTTTTCGGCCAAGCGGTTGATTCGCTGCTCTTTTATCCCATCGCCTTTTTTGGCGAATGGTCAAATGATCAGCTCCTTTCGGTCATGCTAACAAACTGGTTGCTAAAGGTTTTATGGGAAGTCCTACTTACCCCTGTCACCTACGCTGTGGTCAACAAGCTCAAGCAGATTGAAGGCGTCGACGTGTTTGACGAAGGCACAGACTTCACGCCCTTTAAGGCATAGCGGCAGCGAAGCCCTGACACTCAGAAAGACTTGCGATGATGAAACGAATAATTGCCGCGCTAAGCCTGCTGGTTGCAGCGTCGGCCATTGGGCAAAGCGTTGAGCGTGACGGTGCGCAACATGTTTCACTCGATTGGCGCGGCTGGGCGGACGGCAAAGCCGTCTCGATCTTCGTTGCCGAGCAACCGGGCGCGCGCAAACGACAGTTGCTCGTGCGCGGCGATAAGGATGGGCAAGAACAGGTCAGCCTAGCTTTTTCCGGGCGACCCTATTTTTGGCTCCAGCCAAAAGGCGGCAAAGGCCGGTGGCTCGCGGAACGGCAGCTTCCACTCGAAGGCGGACGCAATTTTCGAGACCTTGGCGGCTACCGATCCATTGACGGCAAATATGTTCGCTGGGGCCTGCTCTATCGCTCGGCCTCAATGTCGGGCCTGACGCCGTCAGATTATGCCTATTTAGGACGGCTTGGTATCCGGTCAGTTTGCGACTTCAGATCGACACAGGAGCGCGCGAGCGAGCCCAACGCATGGGTTGCCGAAGCCAAAATCAATTACTGGACGCGAGACTATGCCCTTGCTGGCGGCGGCCTAGACGCGCTCCTGAAAGGCGGCCTCGCCAATCTGACAGTAGAGCAGGTGCGCGGCTCAATGCTGCAAACTTACCGAGAGCTTCCCGATACGCAGCAATTGGCTTACGCTGAAATGTTTGCACAGCTTGTGGAAGGCCGAGTGCCACTGGCATTCAATTGCTCGGCTGGCAAGGATCGTACCGGCCTCGCGGCAGCGCTCATCTTGTCCGCGCTTGGCGTTCCCTATGAAACGGTAAAGGCTGATTTTCTGCTGAGTAACCGTTATCTTGATGCGGCAGCAATCAAGGGAGACAAGACCCTGAGCCTGATCATGACGCATTTGCCGCCCGAGGTTGCCGCGCCCCTGCTCGGGGTCGAGCCCGCTTACCTTGATGCGGCGTTTGATGAAATCCGCAGAAAACATGGTTCGGTTGGCAATTATCTCGCTGATGCTCTGGGCATCGGCAAAAAGCAGATCAAAATCCTGAAAAAGCGGCTCCTCGAATAGCGGCTAATTCACGGCCCAGCGAAGGGCTGCGAGGGTGTGAAAGCCCGTGGCATTTTCACGAAATCCTGCCATTTTTGGGGAAACGAGCGACCAGCGCAACGGCTGCGCGATCGGAATGAAGATCTGGGCTCGAGTGAGATATTGCTCCGCTTCTTTCAAGCGCGTGCCGCGCACGTTCATATCCAGCGTCGCGCGCGCATCAGCGAGCGCTTGATCTGCTTGCGGTGAACATTGGATGTTCGTTGCACACGCGAGACGACTAAAAAACCAACCAGCGGCGTTTAGCGGGCTGACTTGATCAACAACGCGCAGGTCAGCCGTTGCAGCAGTCTGCGCGCGGACGAGAGTAAGGCCGATATAGGCCCAATCCGCCTTAAGCTGCGCAAACAAAATGCGACCCCCTGGTCCATTGGGCAGCCAGATAGTCACGGTCCGCTGGGCCACAGGCTTTGCCAAAACTGTGCCGCGCGCCTTGATACGGCGCGCGTCCAAATCAAGCGCGGGCCAATCGAGAGCGTCCTGTGCTTCGGCACCACCTAGAGTATTGGGAAGGAGTTGCTCGCTCGGTTGCCAGCCACTCATGCCAAAGCGCGCAAGAAGCCGCGATCGGTCGATCGCCATTGCCAAGGCCTTTCGCATCTGCACATCCGCGAGGCGTGGGCTCGTCGCCGAGGATACGAGCCCAAACAGGCCTGACACAGGGTCACGCCGCAGCTCCGTCGCCGCAAAACTGCCCGCCTGCGCGAGCGGCCAGTCATCAAATGTCCCCCCCGTTACAAGACTCACATCGCCGAACCGGTAGCGGACAAGAGCCGACGAAGCCGCTTCCCCGCGCAAGCGCTGGTCGGTCGCCTCAAGGTCTGCCTCGGTCAAGTCTTTAAGGGCATCTTTTGCGAATTTCCGGCGTATAATAAGCGATTTTGGATAAGGGCGGTAGGCCATAAAGGGACCCGTTCCGCGGGTCTTATGCAGAATGGCCATATCGGGGTGCGCCAAGAGCTGCAGGAAGATCGTAAGCGGTGTCCGCAAGCGGATTTCAAGAACCCGATCGGTCATCGCTACGATTTCACTGACACCCGAGAAATGGGGTTTTAACGGGTGGTGGCTCGACGGGGCAAGTGCGGCGCGCAGGGCTTGCGCCACTTCGCCAGCCGTTACCTCACGGCCATCCGACCAAGTCGCGCGGTTGATGCGAAAAATATAGCTCAGACCGTCATCGGTCACGATCCAGCTTTCGGCGAGCGCGGGAACAACCTCTCCGGCCGCATTATAGGCCACCAACCCTTGGGAGAGCGCGCTATTCAACGTCTGAACGGGCAGGGGAACTGCGCCGCGCGCAGGATCCGCAGCCATCGGCATCTCACCAATGACACTGACTGCAACCATCCCCGAATTGTGCGAGCCACAACTGGTTAGGGCCAGAAGCACAGCAAGGGCGAGACGTGGCTTCATTGATGGATCTCCAAAGTGCGACTGGGGTGGATATTGGCGGCATTGTCAACCCAGCCCCTCACACGCGGCGATACGAGGGCGCGCGAAACGTAGAAATAAAGCGGGAGGATCGGTGCATCGTCCATCAGAATCGCTTCTGCGCGGCGCATGGCAAGAGCACGGCGCGCGGGATTGGAGTCAGCCTCGGCCAAGCGCAGGGCTTCATCAAAGGCCGCGTTCGCATAGCCTGAGTAATTGATGGGCCCGCCATCCGAAGTGTGGACCGCCAGAAAATTTTCGGGCACCGCAACGTCGCCAATCCACCCTGATCGCGCCAGTTCAAAATCGGCGCGCTTAAGGCTGGCGAAGTGGAGTGACGATTCGCTGTTTAAGAGCCGCGCCTTGACCCCAAGAGGGGCCCACATGGCGGCAAGTGCCACCGAGACGCGGCGGTGATCTGTGTCGCTGTTGAAGCGGATATCGAACATCAGGGGATGATGAGTCCCATAGCCTGCGCTTGCAAGAAGGCGCGCGGCCGCTGCGAAACGCCGCTCTCTGGTCCAATCGGCCCAGTCTGGTTTATAGGCGCTCAGCCCCGTTGTTCCTGGCGGAATGATGCCCCAAGCCGGAAGGGTTCCAATGCCCATCAGCGGCCCGGCAATCCAACGCCGATCCGTCGCGAGGTTGAGCGCGCGACGGATGCGGGCATCATTGAATGGCGGCTTGCGTGTATTGAAGGCAAAATAATAGGAGCCATTATAGGGCACGACATGCACGGCGCTGCCGAGCGAAGCTTTGAGCGCTTTGATACGAGCCGAGGGGAAGTCACCCGTCGTATCTGCCCCGCCGGCTTGGAAAAGGCGCATCGAAGTGAGGCTGTCGGTGACGGGCTGCCACCGAATGCGCGGGGTTGGCGGTGCGCCATCATGCCAAGCTGGATTGGCTTCCATCGCAATATGATCATTGAGGACCCAATCGGTCAGCCGGTATGCGCCCGAGGTAACGAGTGGGCGGTCTTCAGCCCAATTTTTGCGGTGGAGTGGGATCGCCGCAAGCGCGGGGTGCGCGAGCAGTTCGCCGAGCGCTGGATATGGATGGCGCAGCTTTATGATCACAGTGTGGAGATCAGCTGCCTCTACAGACGCGATGGTTTCAAAGAGGGCCCGTGTGGGCGAGGCCGTTTCAGGGGCGTTGAGCCGCACGAAGAGCGCGACAAACAGCGACGCCGTAATGGGCACGCCATCTGAAAAGCGAACGCCGGGCTTGAGCGGATAACGCCAAGTGAGGCCATCAGCAGACACTAAGGGAGCGCTCGCCAAAGCAGGCTCGACATCGCCGCGCGCTGAGAACCGTGTCAGTCCTTCAAACTGGTCCATCGCAATGCGGAGTGAGGCGAGATCAGATATTTTCTGCGGATCTAGCCCTTTGGCCTCATCGTCGGCCAATCGCACTAGTGAGTTTGGATCGCGCGCCGTGTTCGTTCGGCTTCCCGAGCACGCGAAGAGAGCAAAAGCGATGAAGACGGGAAGAATGCGAAGCATGATCGCACAATAGCGCGGTCGGACGCATTGCCAAAGTTCAATTGGTGCGGACGGCGGGACTTGAACCCGCATACCCAAAAAGGATGGCAGATTTTAAGTCTGCTGCGTCTACCGGTTTCGCCACGTCCGCTCGTCGAACCGCATTGCCGTGCACGCGGCTCAGGTCAAGCCTCAAATCCCGGCATACCACTCATAACCCGCACCATCTTCCCAATAACCGCCTTTGCCTGCGCCGATCGTTGCCAAGTTCGCAACGACCTCGATCCGCTCAACATATTTTGCCTGCTTATAGCCTAATTGTCGCTCGACCCTCAGGCGCAAAGGCGCACCATTGCCAACAGGGAGCGGCTGATCATTGAGCCCCCACGCGATGAGAGTTTGCGGATGCAGCGCGTCGATCAAGTCGATGCTCTCGTAATAGGCCGCGCCGCTCCCCATGAGATCAGCACAGTGAAACACAAGAAAGCGAGCGTTGGCTTGCACGCCTGCAAGGTCGAGGAGCAGCTTGAGAGGAACCCCCGTCCACTTGCCGATTGCGCTCCAGCCTTCGACGCAATCATGGCGGGTAATCTGCGTCCGCGCGGGCATAGTCCTGATCTGTGCGAGCGAGAGGCTTTGGGGGCGCGCGACCTTGCCGTCGATCTTGAGCCGCCAATCACGAAAGCCGCCAGCCATGTGGGCGGCGTAGGCATCGCCCTTTGGCTTGCGCGTGCCGTTTGCACGAAAGACCGGCGACATGTCTTCAGGCGCGAATTCTCGCGCAAGCGCGGCGCGGTCACTGAGCGCGCGCTGGACGGTGAAATTCCCTTTTTCTGCCGTCATCAAAGTGTCGCGAAAGGTCGCATTATTGCCAAGCGCATCACAGCCAGAGACCAAACTTCCGCTCAAACCAACAAGCGCGGCGCGGCGTGTGAGGATCATGGTGCCTCTCCTTTCACTTCAAACCAACCCGTTATCATCGAGCGCATTTCGTTTATCGGCCCCGCCAGCATGACAAGCGTCACATGCACAACAATGAAAGCGGCAAAGCCCGAGGCGCACAGGAAGTGGACCGACCGCGCGCTTTGTCTTCCGCCAAAAAGATCGAGCAACCAAGGCCAAGCGGCATCCATCCCTGGAGAAAGTGTCATCCCGCTCAGAATGGCGGCGGGCAAGAGCAGAAAGAGCACGAAGCTGTAGGTGATCTTCTGCAACGGATTATAGCGGGCGTCGTGACTGTGAAAATCCAGCCGGATGTGTTTCTTGATGTCATCCCACAGGTGCGCGGGCGCGACTTCAGCGCGCGACAGTGTAATGTCTTGCCGAAAATGACCATTCCAAAGGCTCCTGAGAAAATAAGCCGTCAGGCCAAAGGCCAGCACCCAGGCAAAAGCCAAGTGCCAATGCCGCGCGAGCGCAAGATTATAATGGGATGGAAGCGTGGCCCAGCCGGGAAACGGCGGGAGCTCAAGCCACGCCGCGTCAAAATTAGCGCCTGACTGTCCCCAATAAAGGCGGGGGTGAGCGTTGAAGATCATAAGGCCTGACATCAACATTACGAAGACGGTGACGGCGTTAACCCAATGCCACAGGCGCGTTGAGAGTCGGTGACGATACAGACGTTGCATATTCATAATTACTCATTTCGCACGGTGGCGTGTTTTGGTTACAACACTCCGAGCCGTTTTTCGGCTATGCCAATATAATCCCGTGTGATCGGCAATGCATGGCGGTTGCGCGTAAATTGGACCTGAAAATTAACGAGGCCGCCGTATTGAAACGCACTCGAAGCCCCGGCGAGGTAAAACTGCCAAAGGCGGAAGAAGCGCGCGTCGTAAAGATCAACGATCGCGTCTTTTGCGGCGTTGGTCCGCCGGTACCATTCGTCGAGTGTGTGCGCATAGTGAAGCCGCAGCACTTCAACATCAGTACAGATCATGCGCGCGGGCTGGCTGGCATCGAGTATCTCTGAAAGCGAGGGATTATAGCCACCCGGGAAGATGTATTTGGCGGTAAAGGGATCGGTCGTTCCTGGCACCCCCATCCGCCCGATTGTGTGGAGCAGCATGACCCCATCTTCGCTCAAGAGCGAGCGCGTTTTGGTAAAGAATTCGCGGTAGTGGCGCGGGCCGACATGTTCGAACATGCCAATGGATACGATACGGTCAAACTGTCCGGTTACGTTTCGATAGTCGATGAGTTCGAAGCGCACCTTATCGGCAACCCCGGCTGCGGCGGCCCGCGCTTGGGCAATTTTCAGCTGCTCTTCCGACAGGGTGACGCCGAGTACGCTAACGCCCGCAACCTTGTTAAGGTACAGCGCCATTCCGCCCCAACCGCAACCGATGTCGAGCACGGTCTGGCCTGGCTCAAGCGCCAGTTTCGCCGCTATGTGTGCCTTTTTGTCTGCCTGGGCTTGCTCCAAACTGTTGGCGGAGTCTGTGTAATAGGCACAGCTATATTGGCGATCTGCATCCAGAAAGAGATCGTAGAGCCGGTCGCTCAAATCATAATGATGCGCGACATTCCGCTTCGACTTCCGTTCCCAATTGATCCGATCAAGTTTGCCGCCAATCTGCCCCAGCGCGCGCCGGAACGGGCCTTTGGGTTTGAGGGCTTCATTGCCGCCTTCCCAAAGGGCGTTGCGGCGAAAGAGCGTGAGCAGATCCGCTATGTCACCCTTCTCCATGATGATCTGACCGTTGATCCACGCCTCGCCAAAGCCCATGCGAGGGTTACGCGCGATCGCGTTGGGAACACGGGCTTCAGAAAAACGGGCTGTAACACTGCCGTATTCGGGATCGGGCGTACCGAAAACATGCTCCTGACCATTGGCTTCGATGAGCGTCAGGTCTCCGCGCTTAACCACGCGCGACAGCATCTTCTTGAGCAACCACATTGTCTTGGACCCCACCTTATTTTGGCGGGGATAGTGCAATAGGCGCGGCAACATGGCAATGGCCCATCATGTCATCCCACCAATACGATGTCATCATCCTCGGCGCAGGCGGCGCGGGACTGATGTGTGCCGCGCGCGCCGGGCAACGCGGACGCCGGGTCCTTGTCATCGATCACGCAGAGGAACCGGGCAAGAAGATCCTGATTTCAGGCGGCGGGCGGTGCAACTTCACCAATGTTCACACAGCGGCGGACCGCTATCTCTCGGCCAATCCGCATTTCGCCAAATCGGCGCTCGGGCGCTACACGCCAGCCGATTTCATCGCCTTGGTCGAAAGTTACGGCATCGCGTGGCACGAGAAGACCCTTGGACAATTGTTTTGCGATGGCTCTGCCAAACAGATCGTCGCGATGTTGATGGACGAGTGCGCGAAAGGCGGCGTCGATTTTCAATTCGGCACGGGTATCGGCGCGGTAAAACACTCTGACGGCCTCTTCGAGCTTGGCACCGCCCGTGCGCCCGCTCTCGTCATTGCAACCGGGGGGCCGAGCATCCCAAAAATGGGCGCGACCGGCCTTGCCTATGATCTCGCGCGGCAATTTGGCCTCAAAGTGGTTGAGCCGCGCCCCGCCCTTGTGCCGCTAACCCTTGGCGGCGACGATGTGCTGTTCCGCGACCTCTCCGGCGTGGCGGCCCCCGTGATCGCGCGCACAGGCAAAACGCGCTTTGCAGAGGCGGCGCTCTTCACCCACCGGGGGCTGAGTGGGCCCGCGATCTTGCAAATTTCCTCCTATTGGAGGCACGGCGATCCGGTTGGTATCAACTTTGCGCCCGATGCTCCGGCGGGATGGCTCCGCGTGCTCAAACAAGGCAGCGTCCGTTATATGCTGCGCGGGGCGGTGGCGCGCCACGTGCCCGCCCGGTTGGCCGAGGCGCTCTCAAGCCGGGCGAGCGGCAGCGATGTAGATTGGGGACGGCTTCCGCTCACCGAGATGAAGGACGCTATGCTCGAAGGCATCGAGCGACAGCTCGCCGACTGGCCCTTCCGACCGAGCGGCACCGAGGGCTATGCCAAAGCCGAAGTAACCGCAGGCGGCATCAGCACGGCTGAACTTTCATCTAAGACGATGGAAGCCAAAAAATGCCCCGGCCTCTATTGCATTGGCGAAGCGGTCGATGTGACGGGGTGGCTCGGCGGCTATAATTTTCAATGGGCTTGGGCGAGTGGCGCCGCTGCGGCGGAAGCCGTGTAGCGGAAAGCGAGAAGCTGCGGCGGAAGCCGTGTAGCGGAAAACGGGAAGCCGCGGCGGAAGCCGTGTAGCGGAAAACGAGAAGCTGCGGCGGAAGCCGTGTAGCGATCCCAACGCCTCGTGTTGGATCAAAAATAGGACATCCTATATGGTGTTTTTACTTGACAGCGTAACGCTGTTATGTCATTATTGTTGACAGTGGGAAAATGTGATTCGGGCTTATGGGGCTTTCCAGCAACCCGCGCAGGGGTTAGGGGGCTTGAATGAGAATCGATCTGATCCCTGCGGGGGATAATCCGCCTGACAGCTTGAATGTCTTGATTGAAGTGCCGATCGGCGGCGAGCCGGTGAAATATGAGATCGACAAGGCGTCAGGCGCGCTTTTTGTCGACCGCATTCTCC
>JBEGTP010000284.1:0-2754 GCA_041179365.1 Pseudomonadota bacterium | reverse complement strand
TTCCCGGCGGCAGATTTTTGATCTGATTGTAAATTTGAGGGCCAAGGCTACGATTTACGCTTGAGTTGAGCGGTAACATATTTCGGACCGTATCCGATCCCCCGAGTTGGAGGTCAACGATATGGTCAACATCACTTCCCGCTGGAATTGTGCCTCCAGAACTTCGATATCGCGACGCGGCTGACGTGCTACCACGTGTGGTCTGCAAGACCACGGTATCGGCCTCTGTCAGCATCTGGGCCTTCGCCATTGCGTCAGCCCGCTGCGCCGCTGACCACCCTGGTTTGAACTTGAGGGCTAAATCTACGCCTCCCCTCTCTGCCCCCCTCGCCCCCGCGCCCTTTATCCGTTGTCCCGTGACGACGATGTCTTCGCTACTTGAGGAAACGCCGCTGAGCGGGGGTGGAATTTCGCCTTTTGGCCACAGCGAAGTCGGCAGCTTCGTGCGCGTTCTGGCAAAAAGGCTTCGGGTAATGGCGAGGCCCCCGGCTGCGAGGGCCAAGTAATTCAGGCTCTGAACAAAGGCTTCTCCGGGCCGGGCATCGGATCCGGACAATTTGGCGAGGCCGTCAATGCCCTGCGACAGCAGAGTCTGGTCGGTCCCCGTCATCGGCCCACTCAAATTGGACAAAATTGAATTGCCGGCCACCGCCAAGCCCAGCCCTCCAGCGATACGGCTCAATCGAGAGCCGTCAAACATTAAGGCAAAATCAGCTTCAGCCGCAAAGAACGTGAGTGGAAGCAGGCCGATGGTTGTCATCGCCGTGGCTTCGCGATTCCATTTTTCCTGATCCTTGGCAATTTGCACATGAACAGGGCTATTTTTAAGCGCTTCAAAATTCGCTGCATTGACGTCATGGATGAAACCAAAAATCGGCCCCCAACCATCGGCGTGCGAAAGCCGCTCCATGAGCGGTTGCGTCCGGTCTCTAAATTGAAACTCGTTCATTGAAGGCGCACCGTTGTCGGCAACTGTAATGTTCATTGAACGGACTGAAAAACTGGCCATCCCGTCCATCAGCGATGCGTTGCTAAAATCCTTGCTCTCATAGGCTGTCCGGAAGACGTAATTGAGCGCCAAATCCGCCGCTTCTGCATTCAGTTCGGCTTTATAGGCAATCGGACCCATCGCTTCAGCGGCCATCAGGTGTTCATATCGTGTTCCAAGATAGTCTGGAAAGTCACCAAGACCTGTCATCGGGGCAGACGGACGACCCGCCACTGAGATTGACATGTCGGGATCAGCGGAGGCAAAACGGCCATCCGTCGAGCCAAAATATTTTGGATTAAGCCACTTGTTCGTTGCAAAACGAGCAAAGGGGCTCCCGGATTGACGCTTCAAATGCGCGAGATTGTTGAGACTGCCGCCCCCCGCCTCATCACCGTCCGGCCCACCCATGCCGCCCGCCCCAGCATCACGCTCCGCGCCCGCGCGGGCGAGCAGGCTATGGGCTGCGGTGGCGAGTGTGGTGGCGAGGATATCGGGGAGGACGGCGATCAGATTATCCCCAAAATCCGTCCCCTCAATGAGGCTGCGTGTGCCCGCCGCCGCGATGCCGCCCGCCATGCCCGACACCGTCACCGCAGCAATCCCGCCGCGCGCGCTTAATCCGGGCCCAAGCAGGCCCGTCCCCAACCGCGCGCTCACCGCGCTCGTCACCCCTGCTTGAACCCCCGCTATCGCCACCTGCTTGAAGCTGAACCGGTCTTGCAAGCCACTGAGCGTTTGCACACCTTGGCTCAGCGCACTCGTCGTCACCGCGCGCGCCACATTGGACAAGACGGTGCCCTTGGCGAGGAACACCGCCGCCTTGCCCAAGCCGTTGAGCGTATTGCCCGCCATGAATATCTTGCCAAATCCGCTCACCGCTTGGCCCGCCGCCGCCGCCCCTTGCGCAGCCGCCGCCACATTGCCCAACATCTCGAGCCCCGCCGTGATGCCCGATGTAATCGCCGCGATCGCAAGGCTCTTAAAGCTGAACCCCTTTTGCGTGCCGATCAGATTGTTGAACGCCTGGCTCACAAGATTACCCGGAATTCCCCCGAGAAGATGCGTCGCCGCAATCGCCACAACCGTCGAGAGGATCTGCCCAACAACCCCGCAGCCTTTTTTGCCGGTGGGGGGTTTGGGGGCGCCGGGCTGGATATCGCCGAGCGCCTTGCCTGCGTCATAGGGCTTGAAGGTCGTCGCAGTGTTGTGGCTGATGCTGAGCGCACTCGGGAGGATCAGGCTCTGCCCCGCGCTCACGCTATCGCTGCGCGCCAGCCCATTGGCCTCGGCCAGCTTATACCACAGGCTCGCATCGCCCCACACGCTCTGCGCAATCGAAACCAGCGTCTCGCCGCTGCGCACAGTGTACACGCTCGGGCTGGTTTCTGGAGCAGCGCTGGTGTTGATCGCCCCGTAGTTTTGATCAAAATCAGCAAAAGCGGTGCCCGCAACCGCCCCCCCGCGAAACGGCCCCGCGCCCGGGGTCGCGCCATTGGCCGCGATGGTCGAGCCGTAATCCAGATTATCGCTGCCGTCATTGCCGATGTCGCCCACGCGCAGGCCGTTGAAATAGAAGGAAAACCCGCGCGGACTGAGCGCCGCGCCGGCCTGTGATTGGCTGCGGACCATCACCTGACCCGTCGAATCGGTGGTATAGTTGATCGTCCGCGCCTGCGCCCCCGTCACCCCAACCGCGCTGACATGCGCGTTCGCATCATAGGTGAAGGTCGTGCTCGTCGTGCCGCCCGGCCCACTGTTCGTGA
>JBEGTP010000283.1:0-6737 GCA_041179365.1 Pseudomonadota bacterium | reverse complement strand
TCATAAATTGTTCCGGTCCATTCGGGTCCCGTATCCTTAAACCCCGAAAGGATGGTCAGGCCTTGAATCGGCCGGTGGCGGAGCTTGGGATCGGGATTATGCCCATCGAGCGGCACGGCCGGCGTTCCGGGCGAAACTTTAATGATTTTGATCACCCGCCCGCAGACAGCAGCGCCGCAAGGCCCGATTTCAATGATGCTGTCTCGACCGTCAGTGTACCAGCGGCCCGCCACGGGCGCTGCTGCGAACAAGGGCACAGCGGTGATCACCGCAAGTCCCGCGCATAAAAATCGATACATGTTGTGGCTCCTGCTCTTGATTCCCCCTGCGCTCATGTCATCATCCTGCAATGAAACCAAGCCTCACCCTGCTCGCCCTTGCGCTCTTTGCCCTTCCGGCCGAAGGATGGGCCAAGACTTTGTCGGTCTCCACCGGCCCAGACGCACAGGAACGCCTGCAAACTGCGTTGATCGAAGCGCAGCCCGGTGATGTTGTTGCAATCGGCGCGGGCCGCTTTGATTTGACCGAGGGACTCTCGCTCGATGTCAACGGCGTCACCGTACGCGGCGAAGGGACTGAGGCAACGATCCTGTCTTTTAAGGACCAGAGAACGGCGGGAGAAGGTTTGCTCGTCACCGCCGATGACGTGGTCCTGACGGGCTTCGCGGTTGAAGACAGCAAAGGGGACGGCATCAAATCAAAAGGCGCAGACCGCATCGTTTATTATAATCTGCGCGTTGAATGGACAGGCGGGCCCAAGACGACCAACGGATCTTACGGTGTCTATCCCGTGGCCTCATCCGATGTTTTGATCGATCATGTCACGGTGCGCGGCGCGTCAGATGCCGGCATTTATGTTGGCCAGTCGCGCAACATTATCGTGCGCAATTCGGTCGCGATGTACAATGTGGCGGGCATTGAGATTGAAAATTGCTACCATGCCGACGTGTATCAAAATCTTGCGATGCACAACACGGGCGGGATTCTCGTCTTTGATCTGCCCAACCTGCCGCAAATGGGCGGCCATGACATTCGTATTTTTGCCAACCGGTCGAGCAAGAATGATACCCCCAATTTCGCGCCCAAAGGCAATATCGTCGCGAGTGTGCCCGTGGGAACGGGCGTGCTGGTAATGGCCAACCGCGCCGTCGTCATCTTCCAGAATATTCTGGAAGAAAACCAAACCGCAAATGTCATGCTGATCGCCTATCCGAATCCTTTCAACGATCCGCGCTACAATCCGCTGCCGCGCGCCGTTACCGTCCGCGACAATATCTATGGCCGCGCGGGTTGGGCCCCGGCATTGGTAGACGATGTCGCGACTCAGAGTGCGCTCGGCGCGGGCGCTCTACCTGTTTTATGGGACGGCGCGTCTGATCCTTCGGCGCCGATCCGCGTGACCGATGGCGGCGTCCTTTCGCTCGGACTGACCAGTGCCGCCGAAGGGGTCGCCGCCGCCAAGCCGGCACCTGCCGATCTCTCAAAGGGCAAAGCGATGGCCGAACCGCGCCGCGTCGTCTTGCCGCAAAGCATGGAGGCTTTAGTCCGGTGATCCGTCTCGCGACGGCGTTCGTTGGGGCTTGGACATTGCTCATCAGTGCCAGCCCGCCGCCGCCGCGTGTTTCACTGCCGCTGATCCTTGGCGAGACCTTGCCAGAAACGCTGTCGGACTTCGGCTTTTTTACCGGCCCGGCGCGCGCGCTCCGGCCAAGCCAAGGGGTAGTGCCCTATCAGCTCAATGTGCCACTGTTTTCAGACTATGCGGAGAAATTTCGGTTCGTCTGGATCCCGCCGGGCCAGAAAGCGCATTACACGAGCGACGGTGTCTTCACCTTCCCAATTGGCACCGCGCTGATCAAGAGCTTTGGCTACCGGGCAGATTTCCGCGCACCGCAATCGGACGTGCGCCTCATCGAGACCCGTGTTTTGCTGCGGCGCGCGAACGGCTGGATTGCCCTGCCTTATGTTTGGAATGCCGATGGGTCGGAAGCCTATCTCAAGCGCGCGGGCAAAAGGATTGATGTGCAATGGACCCAAGCCGACGGAACGCCGCGCGCAATCAGCTATGCCGTTCCCAATGCCAATCAGTGCAAGGGCTGTCATGACCTGGGCGGCACCCTCACGCCAATCGGCCCCAAAGCGCGGAACCTCAATGATGGGGAACAGCTCAACCGCTGGGTGCGGCAAGGCTTGCTTGACCGTGCCCCGCCGAGCGCGCCCACCGTGCCCAAGTTGAGCGATGCGCATGCGCCGCTCGGCAAGCGGGCGCGCGCCTATCTTGATGTGAATTGTGCCCATTGCCATAACCGGCTTGGGCCTGCGAATAGCTCGGGCCTATGGCTCGACTGGGGGCAACCTGACGGCGTGACGCTGGGCATGGGCAAGCGACCAACAGCGGCGGGACGCGGCAGCGGAGACATGGAATTTGCTATTGATCCGGGCCACCCCGAACGCTCCTATTTGCTCTACCGGATGCAGAGCCTCGACCCCGGAATTGCGATGCCAGAGCTCGGTCGCGCGACCGTTCACAGCGAAGGTGTCGCGCTGATAACGGCGTGGATCAAGAGCCTGAACTGATCCCCTTAACAAGGCCCGAAAGATACCAGCGGGGCAACGCCTTGACGCGTCACCTCAGTCAAATACGATCGGCGCTGACCGGGATCTTGCGCAAGACATAGGGAATAAGGGCAATCCCGATACCGGAAGCCACAAAATAGGGCAGCGCGTGGTTGAGCTGATACAGCGCAACGCCCACCGTAGGGCCAAGGACAAACGACGCGCCGTTGATCGAGGTGACCCGGCCCGCGACCAATCCTTGCAATTTTCGTCCGACCGCAAGCGACGAGCCCGCCGTAAACGCAGGGCGCGTGAAGCCAAAGCCAACCGACGACAAGCCGTAACTCGTCGCGATGGAATAGAGGCTGTGCGCACTGGCGGTGCCGCACAGGCCAATCGAGGCAATGACAAGCCCGACAAGCATCATTTTGCGCGGCGGCAATTTGAGCTTCGGGATGACCCCCCATTGCACCAGCAGCGCCGCAACGGCACCAAACATCAAGACCAGCCCAATCGACTGCTGCGTTGCGAGGTCGCGCACGGGCAAATCAAGCCGGTCAATCACAAGAAAGCCCATGGCGGCGCCCGCCATCGCCTGCGCGTGGCCGACCACCAAGCCTGCCACCATCCAAGGCCAGATGCGGGGATCGCGCATCGCCAAACTATCCTTGCTCTGCTCTGAGGTCGCGGCAGTGATGCTCGCGCCCGCAGGGGCGCCGCCAATGGAAGGGTAGCTGATGTTGGCACCGCGGGCGTCATTGTCTTGGTCCGAAGGCAGATTTTCATCGCCAAGGTAAAGGCCGACCAAAAGCCAAGAAACGCCGCCAACAAGGGCGAAGGCAAAGGCGGGCCCCGAAAGGCCGAGAATGGGCACGACGAGGTAAGGCTCAAGGGCTGGACCGAGGATCGTCCCAAGCCCGAAGGCAGAGCCGAGCAGCGTGAGCGCCTTGACGCGGTCTTCCCGCGCGGTGCGGAGCGCAACAAGCGCCTGCGCGGCGGGCGGTGCCGCCGAGCCAAAAGTGCCGTAGATCAGGCGGACCGAGATGAGCGAGACCATCGTTGGGATCGGCCCCATCAGCCCGTGTAACCCTGCATAAAGCACAAGGCCCATCAGCGTGATTGAAATGGTGAACCCAGCGCTGCCGATCAGCACCATTTGGCGGCGGCCCTGCCTATCGGACCGTCTGGCCCAATACGGCGCTGAAAACACCCAGACCAACGCCGAAACAGAAAAAACAGTCGCGATCAGACTATCGGACACCCCAAGCGAACGCCCAATCGCCGGTAGGATCGATTGCAGCGCCGTATTGCCCGCGCCCGTAATCAACATCACCATGAAGAGGATGTTGAAATCCCGGCTTTTATCGGTGGCGGGGCTCATGTTAACGCGCGCGCGCTGCACGGGCCCGCGACGGCGCACACTGGGTGATTCGGTCTCATTCCTAAGCTGATAGGGGGCATTATGCCGCTTCGGAAGCGTCTCTTGCCCACATTTCAACGAATTTGGCTTGCATGCGCCTAAGGCTTCTGCAAACGCTCTGCGCCATAACAGGGGCCGAAGGAAGATCATGTCGCAAACACCCGCCAAAGCTGCTGGCTTGTCGCTCAAAAAGCGGCGCGGGCCTTGGGTTATGTTTTTCAAGGGGTTCATCAAACACCCTGTGATGGTGGGCTCGATCATTCCGTCCACCGATACGCTCATTGATCATATGCTGAGCAAGGTCGATTGGGCCGCATGCAGACTCTTTGTTGAATATGGGCCCGGCGTCGGCACGTTTTGCAACAAGGTGCTGGAAAAAATGGCACCCGATGCGACCTATATCGCCATAGACCTCAACCCTGATTTCATCGACTATCTGGGCGAGGCAATCACCGATAGCCGGTTCCGACCCGTGCTCGGATCAGCCGCCGATGTGGAACAGATTGTCGCCGATAGCGGTTTTGACCATGCCGATTATGTGCTCTCGGGCCTGCCTTTTTCGACGTTGCCGACAGGGGTCGGCCCCGCAATCGCCGCCGCGACACACCGGGTTCTTCGGCCAGGCGGCGCGTTTCTCGTCTATCAATTCCGCGCCAAGGTGCGTGACTTTCTCGCCCCGCACTTCAAGCGGATCGACGCTGGGATGGAATATTGGAACATCCCGCCGTGCTGCCTTTTCTGGGCGTGGAAGGACTAGCCAATTGCGGGCCTAGGCCTAAAGCCGCCGCAAATTCTGGCGCGTCACCGTAAAATCGAGCGTTGAAACAAGAAAATAGGAAACGAGCCAACGTGCGCGGGCAATGAGGCTCGATTGCTGCTTATGGCTCTCGCGGGTCACAGCGCCGCAGTGCGTCAGATGCGCTGCAAAAAACTGGCGCATCTGTTTGGCAAAGGCGGCGTCTTCGATGCGGATCATGATTTCAGCGTTGATAAACAGGCTGCGCATGTCGAAATTGGCAGAGCCGATATAAACTAGATCGTCGATGATGATCAGCTTCATATGAAGCTTTTGCGGCAGATATTCATAAATCGCCGCGCCGCCGCCGAGCAGCCGCCGGTAACAATGGCGCGCCGCCGCGATCGTCGTATTATTATCGGAGCGCGCCGCCGTGATGATGCGGACGTCGCCGTGGCGCGCCTCCACGCGGGACAAGCGGCGCATCATGCCCCAATTGGGCGCGAAATAGGCCTGAACGAGATCAACGCAATTGCCGTGCTCAAGGTCTTGCTTGATCGCGAGGGTGAGCGGGCTCATCCGCCGAAAGGGCCCGCCCATGAGCAGACGCAGCGGCCCGGTGTGATCACTGCGGCGCGCCAAAATGCGAATGAGCCCGCGCAATGTGGGGCGCTCCATTGCCATCCAGCGCCGCAGCGAATCGAAATAGCGCGCCAGCCGGGGGGCCGCAGGGCCTTCGATTTTCAGGAAAAGATCGTGCCAGCCGCCCCCGGGCGCGGCGTCATCAAAATAGGCTTCATCGACATTCGCCCCGCCAACAAGCGCGCGCTTTTCATCGGCGACGACGATCTTTTGGTGGTTCCGAAGCAAATAGCTGCGCCCCCAGCGCGGGAGGAAGCGCGCGAACGAGACCCCCGCATCGGAAAGCGGCTGGTAAAAGGCGTCGCTCTGGCCAGCGGTCCCAAAGCCGTCGACAAGGATCCAGACTTTGACACCGCGTTGCGCCGCCTCGATCAGCGCGCTGCGCACGCGCACCCCCGCTTTGTCATCGCTAAAAATGTAAAACAGCACCCGCAACGACTCAGTGGCCGTTGTGATGAGCGTCATCAACGCGTCGAGCCGTTCGGGGCCGCCGCTGGCGACCATCAGCTGATGCCCGTCCACCACCGCTTCAATCGTCGGAAATCGCGCAAGCCCTGCCATGCAGCGCATCATGGCGCGAAGCGGCACAGGCTGGCAAGGGCGCTGTGCTTTTCTTTGACTTTTCGCGTGGAAGCCTCTACCGGCGTCTTCAATTCCAAACATTCCTGCAAGAAGGGTGGGCCGATTTCATGGCGCGCGTTACCGTTGAAGATTGTGTAGACAAGGTTTCGAACCGGTTTGACTTGGTTCTTGTGGCGGCGCAGCGCGCGCGCGAAATCTCGGGCGGCGCAGAGCTTACCATTGACCGCGACCGCGATAAAAATCCGGTTGTTGCGCTGCGTGAGATCGCTGAGGAAACCGTCCGCCCCGATGAATTGCAAGAATCGGTGATCCAGTCGCTCCAGCGCGTCCAGATCGACGATGAAGTTGAAGCTGATGAGATGACCTCGCTGTCGAGCGCAGCCGAAGCACTCCGCGTCACCGCCGCCGCGCCGCCGCGCAACCAAAACCTCGGCGGGGATTACGACGGCTAAGCCAGCCAAGCCAGCGCCTAGCGTCGGTGCCAGCGGCATGGGCGTAAACTGTGCTTTCCCGAACTTCGCGTACCGCGTCCGCGCGTAGCGGTCGGGCATCCAACGACCTGTCGCGCTGACTCGCGCTTCGCTTCAAACTGTGCCATTTGTTGCGGCATGGAAGCAGATGTCGTCATCGTCGGAGGCGGGCCTGCGGGCATGATGGCCGGACTGCTTTTCGCGCGCGCCGGGATCGATACGCTGGTGCTTGAAAAGCACGGTGATTTCCTTCGTGATTTTCGAGGGGATACGGTTCATCCCTCAACGATGGAAATCCTCGACCAACTGGGGATGCTGGGGCGGTTTCTGG
>JBEGTP010000282.1:0-3140 GCA_041179365.1 Pseudomonadota bacterium | reverse complement strand
AGTGTCTCTGCGCGTGGATAGGCCAGCATCACTGAAGGGTTTGAGCGAAGACGCGCTTCTTGATCCCGGCTACGGCCCGGTTGGCGAATGGCCCGATGCACCAGCGCTTGGTCTCGGGTTTGCCCTGCGGCTGATCAATAATATGGCGCGCGCAGTCAATGGGCGGTTTGTGATCGGCGATATCGACTTTGTCTTGCGACTTCCGGCTGAAATTCCAGCCCAAAACAGCGGCGAAGCCAAATAAGCACCCCAATTACTGCCAACTTGCCCTTGCGCTCGCCGCTGCGCCTCCGCTATCGCGCTTTTTTTCGGGTGGGGCCTGTAGCTCAATGGTAGAGCCGGCCGCTCATAACGGCTTGGTTGGGGGTTCGAATCCCTCCGGGCCCACCATTCCACTCTAACCCTCTAGCAAAACTTCTGGACGCGCTGCTCTTGTGGCTTAACACTGTGCGCTCAAAATCAAGGGGATTGAGGATGTTCAAAAAAATGGCAGCAGGTGCCGGCCTGATCGTTGCCGCGGGTGCGGCGGTCGTCGGTATTAACACCGCGCGCTTTTCGCCTGCTGACGTCGCGGGGACACTTGGTATCAGACTTGCTGCTGCGCCGGTCATTGATGTCCCGAAAGCTGCTGAGCGATTAAGTGCGGCCATCCGCTTTCAAACAATTTCCAATCAAGACCCGACGCAAAACAAGGTCGAGGAATGGGCAAAACTTCAAGATTGGCTGAAAGCGAGTTATCCGGCTGCACATGCGCATCTAAAGCGCTCCGCGCTCTCTTCGCGGACAATGCTTTTTGAATGGCCCGGCTCTGACCCAGCCGCAAAGCCGATTATTCTGATGGCGCATCAAGACGTTGTGCCCGTTACGCCGGGGACCGAAGGCGATTGGAAATACCCGCCCTTCGAGGGAAAAATAGCAGAGAATGCCGTGTGGGGCAGGGGAACGATTGACGACAAGGGATCGCTCATTGGTCTGTTTGAGGCGCTGGAAATTCTCGCAAAGCAGGGCTTCAAGCCCAAACGCAGCATTTGGATCGTTTCCGGCGATGATGAAGAAGTGGGCGGAACGGGCGCGAAAGGCGCGGCGACATTGCTCGCTTCAAACGGCGTCAAAGCGCTCTTTACGCTCGATGAAGGGAGCGCCATCGTAACCGACGCGCCGGTCGTTAATGGGCCCGCAGTGCTGATTGGCGTTTCTGAAAAGGGCTACGGCACCCTCAAAGTGACCGCGCGCGCGAAAGGGGGGCATTCTTCAATGCCGCCTGAGGACATTGGTACCGTCAATCTTGCGAAGGCGATTGTCGCCATTCATGCCCATCAGTTTTCGAGTGCGCTCCATCCGCCCGTGACCGCGATGATCGAAGCGCTGGCCACACGAAAGGGGGGGATGGTGAAAGTAGCGGATGCGAATCAGTGGCTCTTTGGCGGCGTGATCCGGGCGCAATTTGCATCGACCCCGTCAGGCGCATCCATGCTTCATACCACGATTGCCCCAACGATGCTCGAAGGATCACCGAAGGAAAATGTTCTTCCGCAAGCGGCCAATGCACTCATCAATTTCAGAATCGCCCCTTGGGATAGCAGTGCCGATGTTTTGGCGCATATTCAGAAATCGGTCGTAGGCATGCCGGTCACACTCAGTTGGACAAAGCCGCCTCGTGAGCCGTCGCCGATCTCTTCAACGACGTCACTTGGCTGGTCCTTCGTTCGTGCAGCGGGCGAAGCCGAGGCACCCGGGGCGGTCGTTGCCCCCTATCTCGTTGTCGCCGGAACGGACAGCCGCAGCATGAGCGCGGTGTCAGATGACGTCTACCGCTTCATCCCAATCAAGGTCTCACTCAAAGAGACAGCGATGATCCACGGGACAAATGAGCATATGACGCTCGATAATTTGGAACATGTGATACGCTTTTTTACAAGGCTCATTGCAACGTCCGCAGGCTGACGCTAAGGGACCCTCGTCGGGGAGTGGCGCAGCCTGGTAGCGCATCTGTTTTGGGAACAGAGGGTCGCAGGTTCGAATCCTGTCTCCCCGACCACTTTCCCCTCTTTGTGACCATTAATTTTGGTTGAGAGGCGCTGCTGTTGCATTAGCGCGGGCGCTATCATTTTGCTCCGCAAGTGCCTCCTCGCTCTCCGATTGGATCCGATTGATGACGACGTTAGTCTGTTCATCGGCTTTCTTTTCGAGCATTTTGGCTTCCTGTGATATTACAGCTTCACCACTTTCTGGCGCATTTGCTGCCCCAGAACATGCGCCAAGTGCGAAAAAAAGAAGCACCGTGGCACGCATTATTTGGCGCGAAAAAGAAGGTTTTCTGGGGCATTAGCGACGGCATCCAGAACAATCGCCCATGCCGCCACGTTTTGCTCTAGCTGTACGCGATCAATTTTATCGAGCGTGTCGTCCGCTGTGTGGTGAAGATCGAAATAGCGGGTGCCATCCTGCTGGAGATCAATCACCGGCACGCCTGATTTCACAAGCTCGCCGACATCGGTTCCGCCACTCGCGGGATCGCTCCCGGGACCAATGCCCAAGGCTGCAAGTGCACTCGTGAGTCGCGCGACAAGTGCCTTCGCCGAATCGGGAAGCCCAAAATCGACACGCCAGATTCGGTCCGCCCCAAAATCTGATTCGGAAGCAAAAGCATGTGCCTCCGTACCGTGCGCCTTGAAATAGGCGGCACCGCCAAAACCACCCACTTCTTCAGCGCCCCACCAAATCACGCGGATCGTGCGACGGGGCTTCTTTCCGCTGTCGAGGATCACTTTTGCAGCCGCTGTCGTAATGGCGACGCCCGCGCCGTCATCAATCGCACCCGTCCCTAAATCCCAACTATCAAGATGCCCCCCGATCACAACGACGCCTGCCGCAGGATCAGTTCCGGGAACCTCCGCAATGACATTGCCCGATTGTCGCTCACCGATAAATTTTGGCGTGAGGAGGAGCTTGAGGCTCACGAGGGAACAAGCGGCTTTCTGTTGGGATTCTTCAAAACACTTGTGTTGCCGTGCCAAGTTACGCTCAATTTGATCGGCATCGGGGCTGCTCAGGGCAGCGGCTGGAATGGGTTTAACGGTCGCGTCCCAATTGGTGACGCCAGTATGCGGCATCCTGTGGTGATCCGTGCCAATTGACCG
>JBEGTP010000281.1:0-7483 GCA_041179365.1 Pseudomonadota bacterium | reverse complement strand
TGCAACGACTGTTTCCATGCCACCGGCGCGCATTACCTGAATGCCGATACCACCGCCTTCATGCAGGTGCTGCAGTCCAACCTGTTCAAGGATTTCCCGAAGCTGAAGTTCATCATCCCGCATGGCGGCGGCGCGGTGCCCTATCATTGGGGACGCTACCGCGGGCTAGCGGATATGCTGAAGAAGCCGGATCTAGCCTGGCATGTGATGAACAATGTCTATTTCGACACCTGTGTTTATCACCAGCCCGGCATCAATCTTCTCGCCGATGTGATCGACAATAAGAACATCCTGTTCGGGAGCGAAATGGTCGGCGCGGTACGCGGGATCGATCCGACGACGGGGTTTTATTTTGATGACACCAAACGTTATGTTGATGCGCTGGACATGAGCGCTGAGGATAAACACATGATTTTCGAAGGCAATGCGCGGCGGGTCTTCCCAAGGCTCGATGCGCAATTGAAAGGGCGAGGCCTGTGAACCAAGACATCCACGACTATCTCGCTGAGTTAGAGGACATTCCCGGCACAAAGGTCTTTACTGCGGCTCGTGCCCGCAAGGGGTATCATCTCAATCAGTTTGCGATGAGCCTGATGAAAGCGGACAACCGAGACGCATGGAAGGCCGATGAACGCGCCTATCTCGATAAATGGCCCATGTCCGAAGATCAGAAGCAGGCGATCCTCGCACGGGATTATAACCGCTGTCTTGATCTGGGAGGCAATGTCTATTTCCTCGCCAAAGTCTTTTCGACCGATGGCTTGAGCTTCGCCGAAGCGGTTTCGACGATGACTGATATGAGCTTCCCTGAATATCGCGACATGATGCTTGCCGGTGGGCGTTCTCCCGAGGGCAATCGTTCAATTAAAGGAGGCTATTGATGGCCCGTATCACTGCCGGTGTCGGCTCCAGCCACGTGCCCTTGCTTGGTGTCGCCGTGGATCAAGGCAAGTCCCATGACGACTATTTTGGCCCAATTTTCGCAGGCTATGAATGGACGCGCGAATGGGAGAAGGTGCAGAAGCCCGATGTCGTCATCCTCGTGTTTAACGATCACGCCTCAGCGTTTGATGCAAACATTATCCCGACTTTCGCCATTGGATGCGGCGAGCATTACAAACCGGCTGATGAGGGCTGGGGCCCCCGCAAGGTGCCCGATGTAGAAGGCCATGCCGATCTTGCCTGGCACATTGCGCAAAGCCTGATCCTCGATGATTTCGATATGACGATCATCAATGAGATGGACGTCGATCACGGCCTGACCGTGCCGCTTAGCATGATGTTTAACCAACCTGAGAAATGGCCCTGCAAAGTGGTCCCACTCGCGGTCAACGTCGTGACTTACCCCGTGCCCTCTGGCAACCGATGCTGGGCATTAGGCGAGGCAATCGCGCGCGCCGTCGAAAGTTTTCCTGAAGATCTGAACGTGCAAATTTGGGGCACGGGCGGCATGAGCCACCAGTTGCAAGGTCCGCGCGCGGGCATGCTGAACCGCGAATGGGATAATAAGTTCCTCGATCTGCTAGAGACGGACAATGACGATGTGCGCCGCATTCCGCATATCGAATATCTGCGCGAAACCGGCAGCGAGGGCATCGAAATGGTTATGTGGCTGATCATGCGCGGTGCCTTGGGCAAAAAGGTGAAGACGCTGCACCGCCATTACCATATTCCGTGCAGCAACACCGCCATTGGGCATATTGTTTTGGAGCCAGCACAATGAGAATTGCCTTAGCGGGAGCCGGCGCGTTTGGCGAAAAGCACCTCGATGGATTGAAACTGATTGATGGTGTTGAGATCACGTCGATCATCAGCCGCACCGGCGAGCAGGCTGCAGAAGTTGCCGCCAAATACGGGGCGAAACATTCCTCGACCACCCTCGAAGATGCGCTCGCGCGCGATGATGTTGACGCGGTCATCCTCTGTACGCCGACACAGATGCACGCAGAGCAAGCGATTGCGTGTATGAATGCTGGAAAGCATGTTCAGGTAGAAATCCCGCTTGCCGATAGCTGGGCGGAATCTGAAGCCGTGCTGAAGAAACAGCAGGAAACGGGCCTGACCTGCATGGTTGGCCACACGCGACGCTTCAATCCTTCGCACCAATACGTCCATAACAAGATCAAGGCAGGTGA
Organism: Pseudomonadota bacterium; assembly: GCA_041179365.1. Lineage (GTDB taxonomy): Bacteria > Pseudomonadota > Alphaproteobacteria > Sphingomonadales > Sphingomonadaceae > Aquisediminimonas. Next base: position 5,348 of record JBEGTP010000281.1, on the reverse strand, counting down.
ATTCAACATCCAGCAAATGGATGTGCAAACCTATTTCTTCCGCCGCAAAAATATGAATGCCAAAGGTCAAGCACGCAGTTGGACCGATCATTTGCTCTGGCATCATGCAGCCCATACCGTCGATCTATTTGCCTATCAGGCAGGGCCGATCGTGAAGGCCAATGCCATCGAAGGGCCGCACCATCCCGAACTTGGCATTGCGATGGATATGTCGATCCAGTTGAAAGCCGCGTCGGGCGCAATCTGCACTTTATCGCTCTCCTTCAACAATGACGGGCCGCTCGGCACCTACTTCCGCTACATTGGCGATACGGGCACCTATCTTGCGCGGTACGACGATCTGTTCACCGGCAAGGAAGAGCAAATCGATGTCTCAAAGGTTGATGTCTCGATGAACGGGATCGAATTGCAAGACCGCGAATTTATCGCCGCGATCCGCGAAGGGCGTGAACCCAATTCGAGTGTCCAGCAGGTGCTCCCGTGCTACAAAGTGCTCCATGATCTGGAGTTGCAGTTCGGATGAAGTCGCCGGTTGCGATTATCGGTGCAGGCCCCGCAGGCTTGCTTCTTGGCCATTTGCTGCGTGCTGAAGGGATCGACTGCGTTGTCGTTGAGCGCGCCGCGCCTGATTATGTACTCGGTCGTATCCGTGCCGGCGTGCTCGAACGGACGACGACGGATCTGTTGCACCGGCTCGGGATTGATGAGCGGCTGAACAAGGAAGGGTTGCTCGAAGAAGGCTTTGCATTGGCGGACGGCGAGCGGCTCATCCGCATCGATACGCTCGGCCTTACAGGCAAGCATGTGACCATTTACGGTCAGACAGAGGTGACGCGCGATTTGATGGACGCCGCACCGTCTCGGGGCCTTGAGGTTATTTATGACGCGGCTGATGTTGCTCTCCATGAGAGTGAAAGCGACGCCCCGCACATCACATACACGAAGGGCGGCCAATCCCACCGTATCGACGCGCGCTTCATTGTCGGCTGCGACGGCTATCACGGCCCTTCGCGCAAGGCGATTCCAGCGCGCGCTGCCCGCGAATTTGAGCGGGTTTACCCCTTTGGCTGGCTTGGAATTTTGGCCGATGTACCGCCGTGCCATGATGAACTCATTTATGCCAATCACGAACGCGGCTTTGCGCTCGCTTCGATGCGCTCAAAGTCCCGCAGTCGTTACTATATCGATGTGCCCTTGACCGAAAAGGTTGAAGACTGGTCAGATGACCGTGTTTGGGATGAACTTGCCGTGCGCTTGGGCCCTGAGGCAGCGGCGAACATCACGCGCGGTCCCGCCCTTGAAAAGAGCATCGCGCCCTTGCGCAGCTATGTGTTTGAGCCAATGCGCCATGGGAGCCTGTTCTTGGCGGGCGACGCCGCCCATATCGTCCCGCCGACGGGGGCAAAGGGCCTCAATCTCGCCGCGTCTGATGTCACCTATCTTTCAGAAGCACTGATCCGCTATTTCAAGGCGCATGATAATGACGCTGTGGCGGGCTATTCCGCGCGCGCCCTCGCGCGGGTTTGGAAGGCCGAGCGCTTTTCCTGGTCGCTTACAAAGCTCATGCACCGCTTCCCCGACGATGGACCATTTGAACGCCGCATGCAGATCGCCGAGCTTGACTATATCGCCTCCAGCGTGGCAGCACAGACGGCGATTGCTGAAAACTATGTGGGATTGCCCCTATAAGGATTGGGCTAAATGAGATGGACCGGCCGTATCATCAGCGCAATCACATTGTTAGGCAGCGCCCTCTCACTCTCAGCCGCAGATGTTGCGGCCCCAGTGGAGAGTACCCTTTTTAGCGGCGAATTTGACGGCGTTCTCTGGGTCGCGGCTGACCATGACGGTAAGCGTCTTTCGGGCTATTTTAATGATGGGAAATGCCGCTTCGCGTTCGGCGGTGTGCTCAAGCCAGTGTTTCTTTATCAGGCGCGTGATTTCGGCGAGGCGTATGAAGTGGAGGGCTGGAATCCGGCCACGCCAGAGAAAAGATTTTCGATTGAAGTCTATTCAATGGCGCGCAACGGATTTCAAGGATTGATCTCACTGCGCTTCGGCGGCGGCGATACGCCGACCACGAGCAAATGCGGTTGGAGACGCACCTTAGACCGCGCCAATAATATGAGTAATTCCTTCATCGCTGTACGCGTCGTCCGTAAATCGCACCCGCGCATTTATGATCTTGTGAAACCTGGAGACCCGCCGCTCCTGAAGCTTCAAACCAAAGACTGGCCCGCAAAGGGGAGTGCGGTTTGGGTGACGAGATCCTATTCAGAAGGCTTTTCGCCAAAGGGTTTTGTGAATATCAACTGGTATCCGCCTGAAGGGCCACCAAAGGGCGGCTTTATCCGCGAGCACGATCTTTACGCCGTGCCGACAGAAGTGCAGTAAGGCAGGTAGCCATCGGTTGATGCTCATCAAGGGCTCGCTTCATAGCAAGGATAGAAACGAGAATGACGTTTACAAATCGCGCGATCAACGGTCGCCTGACCAACCCCGTAGGTCTTGGTTGCATGAACATCTGCTGGGCCTATGCGCCGCCGGTTGCTGATGATTATGCGATGAAACTGCTCAATGCGGCGCTGGACGCGGGTTATGATCACCTCGACACGGCGCGGATTTACGGCCTAGGAGAATCTGAGCGATTGATCGGCGAAGCGCTGAAAGGGCGGCGCGACGAATTTTTCCTCGCGTCTAAAACCGGTATCATTATTGACGGCAAGGAGCGGCGGATCGATTGCCGCCCTGAAACGATCAAAGCCGCGTGTGAGGAGTCATTGCGCCTCCTCCAGACTGATCATATCGATCTCTACTATCTCCACAGGCGTGATTTTAACACGCCGATTGAGGAGTCGGTGGGGGCGCTGGCTGAGCTGATCAAAGAAGGCAAGATCGGCAGCTACGGCCTTTCAGAAATGTCTGCCGAGACGGTACGCAAGGCGCATCAGACGCACCCTTGCGCGGCGCTCCAAACCGAATATTCGCCGATGACGCGCCACCCCGAAATCGCCGTGCTTGAAGCGTGCAAAGAGCTTGGCATCACCTTTGTCGCCTTCTCGCCGGTCGGGCGCGGCTTTTTAACGGGCGGCCTGAAAGAGGGTCAGGAATGGACGAAGGGCGACCTCCGCGCGAGTTGGCCGCGTTTTCAAGAACCGAATCTAAGCGCCAATCTCAAACTGGTTGCAGGTTTTAAAGCGATTGCCGAAGCCGAGGGCGTAACACCGTCTCAGCTTGCGATGGGTTGGGTGCTTTCAAAAGGCGATCATATTGTTACCATCCCGGGCAGTCAGAACATCGCGCATGTTGAAGAAAATATCGCGCGCTGGGATTGGCAACCAACGGCCCAAGTGGTTGCGCGTATTGACGCGCTGATCAACCACAGCACCGTGGCCGGTGATCGCTATTCAGGGCCCATGAAGCCAACCATCGACACAGAAGATTTTTGACACGGTCTTTCGTAAATCAGCCATATCGCGCGGAGGCCGCTTAAAATGGCCGAGACGGCATGTTGGATTTGATTTGGCTACCCCGCCACCTAAAGGGCCCAATAGGACGCTAGATTCGCATGAGAGTGGCGTGCTGACTATCTGCCGCCGCTCTCGCCGCAAGCTTCCTGACGAATCCCATTTTATGCGTAGCGCGCTCGATTGTTTCTGAACGGCGCATCAGGCTTTGGGCAGCGGCTGGCTGACGCGCCGCTCGCATTGCCCATCAATTGGGATGCATCAGCCGACCGCCCGATGAAACGACCCGTCAATACACTGCCCGGCTGGTCTCTATCGTCATAATCGCAATGGCCGTTCAGGTCGCCTCAGGCTTTAGAGAGCCTCTCGCCCATCTTGGCGTGGAGCATCGAAACGGCTTTCAGTGGCCGCACCATGACCTTAAAATTGTCGATCAAGCCCGCTTCATTCCAGTGGATCATATCGATGCCATTGATCGCGATCCCGTCAATCTCGGCCTTAAATTCGAGAATGACAGATCGCTCGGCGTGCCATTCTCCAACATAGTGAAACTGGCTGTTGGCAAAAACATGGCCCGCACTCGCCAGATATTGGGTTGTGATAGCCTTGCCGCGCTGCGGCGTGTGGACAACCGGGCTTTCAAACACCGCATCTTCGGCAAGCAGCGCGGCGACTTTGGCTTCCTCGTGTGAAAGGGCAACCTCATGCCATTTTGCGAGGAGCGATTTTGTGTCCATGATTAGTATCCCAGTGCCAGATTGACTTGAAACTCTAGAGGCTTGCCGGCCCGGTAGTGCTGCAAATTCTGGAGGAAACGCGCGACGGCCCTTGGAAACATCTTGTCCTGCGCGCGCCCCGAAAGGTGCATGCTGATGTGGCAATTTTCCAGCGCCCAGAGCGGGTGGTCAGCGGGCAGCGGCTCAGGCGTGGTCACGTCCAGAAACGCCGCGCCAATGCTCTTGGCTTCAAGTGCTGCTTGCAAAGCCTCTTGATCGACAACCGCACCGCGTGCGATATTGATGAGGGTCGCGCTCCTCTTCATGGCGGCCAATTCAGCCGTACCAATCATCTTGTCTGTTTCGGGCGTTGCCGGGACTGCAAGGATCACCCAATCAAAGTCGCCAAGTCGTTCGCGCCATTGATCTGGCGCAAGCGTGTTGGGGCCCGGCGTGCGGCGGACAGCGGTCACGTCGATCCCAAAGCCGTGCAACCGCTCTTCAACGAGGGTCCCTATGGCACCGTAGCCAAGCAGGAGCGCTTTGCTTCCGAGCAGTTCAACTTTCCCGGGCGAATCGGTCAGCCATTCGCGCCGTTCGGCAGCGCGCATGACGGAACGGTAGTCCTTGGCGACCATCAGCATGGCCATCACGACATATTCAGCAATCGTAACGGCGTTGATACCGACTCCGTTTGTAAAGGCGACGCCGCGTTCGGCCATCAGGCTGAGCGGCATGCCGTCAACCCCAGCATAAATCGAGTTCAGCCATTTAAGCTTTGGTGCCCGCGCAATCGCTTCGGCCATGTCGCTTTTGTTGTGCAGATCAAACCAGCCAATTTCAGCCTCTGGCGCAAGCACCATCAAGCCTTCGGTTGATGTGAAATAGCGTGGTTCAACCCAGTCGGGCAAATGCGGCTCGATGATTGGGCGGGCGAGGGCATTGAGGACGGTAATGGTCTTAGTCATAGCGTGAGTTTCCAATCCCAACCAAGCGGATCGCCGTCCATAATCTCAACTCCCTTTGCGATGAGATCATCGCGAATGCGGTCTGAAGTGGCGAAGTCCTTGGCGGCGCGCGCGGTTTTACGTTCGGTGAGGGCGGCTTCGATGTCTGCTTCGGTCAACGTGGCGGATTTCGGGCGGATGCGGAGGTCAGCGCGGGT
>JBEGTP010000280.1:0-8824 GCA_041179365.1 Pseudomonadota bacterium | reverse complement strand
TAGCTTGGTGCCAACGCCGTCATTCGCTGCCACTAAGAGGGGGTCCTGAAAGCCCGCAGCCTTGAGGTCAAAAAATCCGCCAAATCCGCCAAGATCGGCGTTTGCTCCGGCCCTGCGCGTGGCTTTTGCTAAGGGCGCAATGGCGCGGACAAGCGCGTTTCCGGCCGCGATCGAAACGCCTGCTTTGGCATAGGTATAGGGGGTTTCTTGGTTGTGCTTTGCGTTCATTTTTACGCTGCTAGCGAGAACGGGCTTGGAATTCCATGATTCCATCGCCAATAGGGCAAAGACATGTTGATTAACCAACGAATCCGGCTCTTTTCGTCCCTCGCCGCAGCGGCCTTCGCTGTTTTGGGCGTGAGCGTGTATGCGCAGATTGAAGGCAGTGATCGCGGGATCCCCGTGGTCGATAGCGTCAGCAACTTTGAAGTGGGCGGAATCGCGGTCGATGTTGCGGGCAAATCAGCCGATGTCGCGCGCCTGCGCGGCTGGCGCGAAGCCCAGCGCCTCGGCTGGAAAAAACTCTGGCAAAAGATGCACGGCGGGAATGCCCCGGGCCTGAGTGACGGCGCGCTCGATTCGATTGTTAGCGGCATCGTCATCGAAGATGAAATGATCAGCGAGCATCGCTATATCGCAAAGCTTGGCGTGACGTTTGACCGCGTGCGCGCGGCAGAAATTTTAGGTGTTGGCGGGCAGTCGCGGCGGTCTGCTCCGCTGCTTCTCATCCCGATCATGTGGGACGGCGGCGTGGCGCAAAGCTACGAAACGCGCACCGAGTGGCAAAAGGCGTGGGCCGCGTTCCGCACCGATGAAAGCCCTATCGACTATGTTCGCCCTATTGGAAACGGCGCGGACCCCTTGTTGCTGACCGCAGGCCAGCTGCAGCGACCCGGTCGAAAATGGTGGCGCGCGCTGCTGGATCAATATGGCGCGGTTGACCTGCTCGTGGCGCAGGTGGAGCTTATTCGCAGTTATCCCGGCGGTCCCGTTACCGGGCGTTTCACCGCAAGCTACGGCCCCGACAATAAGGTGCTCGAGGTCTTTACGCTCAAGGTTCAATCGAGCGCGGAAATTCCGACGCTGATGGCAGAAGGCGCAAAACGGATAGACGGCGCCTTCGCGCGCGCCTTAGCGTCGGGCGTGCTTAAACCTGATACGTCGCTGATCATCGAGCAGATTGTCACCGAAGAAGAGCTTGAAGCGCCAGAGCCGGATACGAAGGCGATCGATCCAAATGCGGACAAGACCGGCGCGGATCAGACCGATAAGAATAAAAACGCTGAGAAAAAGCCGGTTGAAGAGCCCAAGCCGGCCCTGCCAACGACGCAGACCATTACAATTCAGTTCGATTCGCCTGATCCCGGCGCGGTTTATGAGGCAGAGTCAGCGGTTCAGGGCGTGCCCGGCGTAAAATCAGCCTCGACGACAAGTGTTGCCGTCGGAGGGACTTCAGTCATGCGCGTCGTTTATGAAGGCGATTCAGACATGTTGCGTGCGTCGCTTTCCGCCCGCGGTTACCGTGTGCAAGGTAGCGGCACATCATTGCACATAAGCAAGTAACCCCTTCGCTCATGTCACAAATTGGGCTGCCCTTTGATTGGCCAGCAGAAGCGGACAAATCTGATTTCCTCATATCGGCGGCGAATAGCGCTGCGGCGGAGCATCTTGAGCATTGGTCACGCTGGCCCGTTAAGGCGAGCGTCCTCATTGGGCCGCGTAAATCAGGGCGCAGCCTTTTGGGGCGTATCTTTGCGCATAATACTGGCGGCCATGTAATCGACGATGCCGAATTACACCCTGAAGCGGAAGTGTTTCACGCGTGGAATGAAGCACAGGAATCGCGCAAGCCCTTGCTCATCATCGCGCTGCAACCTCCGATTGCGTGGCCGGTTCGCCTGCCTGATTTGAAATCTCGCCTTGGAGCGACACCGATGGTGCATATTGGCGATCCTGATCTCGATTTGTGTACGCAGCTTATTGAGCGCTTGCTTGGCCGTCGCGGCATCGCGATTTCGCCTGATGTGGCGCGTTTTATTGCGACCCGCATGGAGCGTGGCTATGTGGATATTCAGCGTATTGTCGACGCGCTTGATCAGGAGTCACTCTCCGCGCGCCGGGCCATAACGATCCCATTCGCGCGCGATCAATTAAGCAAATTGGCCTTGATCGATAGAGCGCCGGTCACCGAACCGGGGTGACGCTTAGCGCGACTTACTCTTGATTAAGGGCCGCACTGCGCGACCGCTTCAGATCCTTCTTCCGCTGCTTTGCGTCGCGCTCATCCTGCTTGCGCGCTTCGCGGCCGCGCTTAAGATCGGCTTCGTCTTGGCTTGTCGTCACAGCGTCGAGCGCGGCACCAGCAATTTGGAAGGGTGCTTTCACTACCGCGACCGCAGCCTGCGCCACACAGCCTTGAAGCAAGAGAGCGGCAATGATGAGAAGGAGAATACGCATGCCGTCTTCTTAGCGTCAAAAGGGTGAATAATCCCTGTACGCGCGACTTCAGCTCGTCGCATTACGAGCGAGTTCTATCCGACGACTGGGCTGTGGCAGAGCGGGGCCTCGGCAGAGCCGCCGGGGCGCGCTCTGCCGAGGCTTAAGGCACGCCCTTTAGGCCCAGTTTGCCATTGCTTTTTCAAGGTTCGCGCGAATGGATTCAAAAAAGCCTTCGGTTGTCTGCCATGCCTGATCTGGGCCGATGAGAAGTGCAAGATCCTTTGTCATGGCTCCACTTTCCACAGTTTCGATGCAAACTCTTTCCAGCGTTTCTGCAAAGCGCGTCACTTCGGGCGTGTCGTCAAAGCGCCCCCGGTATTTGAGGCCACCCGTCCAAGCAAAGATCGATGCGATTGGATTTGTCGATGTTGCTTTGCCCTGCTGATGCTGGCGGTAGTGCCGCGTGACGGTGCCATGCGCGGCTTCGGCCTCAACCGTCTTGCCGTCGGGCGTGAGCAAAATTGAGGTCATCAGGCCAAGCGAGCCAAAGCCCTGCGCCACCTGATCTGACTGCACATCGCCGTCATAGTTTTTGCAAGCCCAAACGAATTTGCCGCTCCATTTCAAAGCGGAGGCGACCATATCGTCGATCAGGCGGTGCTCATAGATGATGTTTGCTTCGGCGAACTTGTCTTTAAATTCAGCCTGAAACACTTCTTCAAACAAATCTTTGAAGCGGCCATCATAGGCCTTGAGGATCGTATTTTTGGTCGAAAGATAAACCGGCCATTCGCGCAGCAATCCGTATGTGAAGCTCGCGCGCGCAAAATCGCGGATCGAATCGTCGAGATTGTACATCGCCATAGCGACGCCTGAGCTGGGGAATTTGAAAACTTCGCGGTCGATCGTCTCACCATTGTCGCCGTTCCAAACCAAGCGCAGCGTGCCAGGCCCCGGAACGAGATAATCGGTTGCCTTATATTGGTCCCCAAAGGCGTGGCGGCCAACCACGATGGGGTCCGTCCATCCTGGGATCAGTCGCGGGACGTTCTTGATGACAATCGGCTCGCGGAAAACGACACCGCCCAAGATATTGCGGATGGTGCCGTTCGGCGATTTCCACATTTCCTTGAGCTTGAATTCTTCAACCCGGGCTTCGTCGGGCGTAATCGTCGCGCATTTGACCGAAACGCCGTATTTTTTAGTCGCATTCGCCGCGTCGATGGTGATCTGGTCATTTGTCTCGTCACGCTTCTCAACGCTCAGGTCGTAATACTCAAGGTCAACATCGAGATAGGGCAGAATCAGCTTTTCGCGAATCCACTGCCAGATGATGCGGGTCATTTCATCGCCGTCCATTTCGACGAGGGGTGTTTTTACCTTGATCTTTGCCATGTGACTTTTCTTTCCCAAGCTTAGTTTTGCGAGCCTCTTAGCGCGCTTTGGGCCACAATCAACTGGTCTCATTGTATCGCGGCGCACAAACGCCTATTGAGCGGCCATGAATGATCCAATGAAAGTCCCCCCTACGACGCTGGGCATTAAGTGGGAATGGCCCTCAATCCATCCTGAAGGGCGGAAATTCGCCGTCATAGCGGGCGTCATCGCGGCGCTATGCTGGTTCTTTCTGTCAGAGACTCTAGGTTGGCTGCTCTTCGGCGTAACGGCTTGGGTTTTAGCCTTTTTTCGCGATCCCATTCGGTCTGTCCCGCAGGGAGATGATTTAATTATCTCTCCGGCAGATGGCATGGTTTGCCTCATCCAATCCGTCTTGCCGCCGCCCGAACTCGCCGGCGTCGATAAGCTTGGGCACGATCCGCTTGTGCGCGTATCGGTATTTATGAGTGTGTTTGATGTGCACATCAACCGCACGCCTATCGCGGGGACAATCCGGCAAATCAATTATATTGCTTCTGGCAAATTCCTGAATGCCGATCTTGATAAGGCGAGCGACGAGAACGAACGTCAGCATTTCCTCGTCGAACGCGCAGACGGTGTTCAAATTGGCTTTACGCAAATTGCAGGCCTTGTTGCGCGGCGCATCCTTGCGCTTTCAAAGGTGGGTGATGTTGTTGCGGCTGGCGAGAGGATTGGCCTTATTCGTTTTGGCAGCCGTGTTGATGTTTACTTGCCCGCAGGAACGGCGTCGCGCGTCTCCCTCGGCCAGCGCTGTGTGGCAGGGGAAACGATCCTTGGGGTGATAGGAGACGGCGCGGCAATACTCGGCGCGCGCCTGTGACGGGGGTGGACGAAGACGCTGAGCAGGCGCGTGCGGGAGAACGGCGGCTCAAGTCGGGTGACCGACGGTCAAGCAAGCAAGGCCGACGCGGTATTCCCCTCCGCGCGATTGCGCCCAATGCAATTACAGCGCTCGCGCTTTGCTTTGGCCTCACCGGCATTCGCTTTGCGATTTCTGAGAATTGGGAAAAGGCGATCGGTGCGATCATCATCGCGGGTATTTTGGATGGGATTGATGGTCGCGTTGCGCGTTTGCTGAAGGGCGAAAGTCGCTTCGGCGCAGAGCTTGATTCGCTGTCTGATGTCATTGCGTTCGGTGTCTCACCGTCGCTCATCATCTATCTTTGGTCGCTCAAATCATTCCCCCAATTCGGCTGGTTTTGCTCGCTGGCCTTTGCCGTTTGCCAAGCGCTTCGCCTCGCGCGGTTCAATGCCGCGATTGATGTGGAAGACCAGCCACATAAATCGGCGGGTTTCCTCACGGGCATTCCAGCGCCGGCTGGAGCGGGGCTCGTGTTTGTGCCGCTTTATCTTTGGATCGTCACGGGCAATGATTGGTTTCGCACGCCGTTCCTTGTGGCCCCTTGGGTTGCCTTCATCGCAGCGCTCATGATCTCAAACCTCGCGACCTATAGCTGGGGGTCGATCCGGCTTCGGCGCACCATCCGGCTCGAAGCCATATTGCTTGTCGCGCTTGTCGGTGCAGCGCTCTTTGCGGAACCTTGGTGGACGTTGACCCTTGTTTGCGGTGCCTATGTGGCGTCAATCCCGTTTAGCATTCGCAGCTATGCAAAGGTTAAGCGGCTAAGGGCAAAGCCCCAGCCTGAATAGACGCGGTTGCGCGTGACATCGCTCTTGCAGGACCCCCGTCGTCATTAGATGCAGGCCCCCAAAAAGAGGCTCCAGCCGAAAACGAGCCGCCGCTGCGCACACCCAGACTTCCCTTGCCAGACAAGGCTTGCACAATCTGATCACCGTGACTGGCGACCATATGAGCCATAACCGAAAGCGCGATCAAAAGCGCCGAGAGAAAGAACAGAATGCTGAGGACGGGCATAGCGAATCTCCTAATGTTCTTATCGTCTAGGCCCTTTATGTTCTCATTGCAAGCTAAATGTTCAAAAAATGTTCTGTAAATCTATTTTTGTTCCGCTATTCCGCTGACTGGCCTGCGCGATCCTCAGCGCGTTGGGGCAGAATGAGGATGAGCGCCACGATGGCGATGGCCAAGATGGCCGATGCTAAGGGCCTACTGAAATCGAGCCCGCCTTTTGCAAGCGGCTTGTCGAGGAAATCACCAACTGCGGCGCCAAGCGGGCGTGTGAGAATGAAGGCCGCCCAAAAGAGCGTGACGCGGCTGACCTTTGTGAACGCATAGAGCGCAGCCAGTGCTGCGAGTCCGATGGCGAAGATCACCGCCGCGCCCGAATAGCCCAGGTTGAGTCCAACATCGTCGGCCGCCCAATCGCCCAGAGCGGTGCCGAGCGTCTGCGAAAGCGTAATGGTGATCCAATAAAAGATTTCTGCGCGCGGCGTGTGGACGCTGGCAGCCGAGATTGTGCCGAGCGCGCGGTACCAGATCGCCAAAGACGCGAGAACCGCGGCAAGGAGCACGGAAGAGCCCCCCGCATAGCCGATCCCCATAGACCGTGTTGCGAAATCCGCCATCGTGGTGCCTGCCGTGGTCGACGCAATAATCGTGGCCCAATATAGAAAGGGGTGAAATCCCTTGGCCCTAATTTGCAGCGCAACTAAGACAATCAGCAAGGGCAGAAAAACTGCTGTGCCAATGAGATAGCCCGCATCATGCGACATTCCCATCATGTCGGTGTAGGTCATGCTGACGGTATCGCCCCCCGTTTCTCCCAGCGTGGTCGCGAGGATCTTGATGATCCAAAAGCCAAGGGTAACGGCGGGGACTTTGGCGAGATGGTGCCTATCTTGGGGGATCATAACTGTGTCCTTGGTCACCGCGTCGCGGGAGAAATGAGGCTGAAGATGAGTGTTAGGCCGTGAAGCTATGTGGGTAGCCGCAACACGGCAACCCGCAAATGAGCGCGCGTGAGGTTTGTGTTTTGGCAAGAGACGGTTAAGGCTTGCGCTTTAGAGCCGTCTCCAAGGGGGAGTAACTATGGTTTCAGGCGCGATGCAGGCGCGACTTTTGATCGCGGCGCTGGCGCTCTGCTTTTGTGGTCCGTTACTTGCTCAAGGCCCTTTGGCTGCCAAGGGGCGTGACATCTTTGTGCTTCCAAGGGATTACTCCGTTGGCACCTTTTGCGATGGGCGTTTTGGTTTCAAGGCTGATCCTCGATTCGGAGAGGGCCTTACTGCCCGCTATTATTTCCGCAAAGATCCGGCGTTCGAAGGCGAGATTGGCTTTTCAGAGCCCCCATTGGGCGGGCTCGCGACTGAAAAAATAGGGCTGGAGCGCGCTGCTGACGGGAAGGCAACGATCATAGTGACCGATCCCTATGTGATCCGCACGCATGACGATATGATCGCGCGCTTCGCAACGATATGCGCCACGCTCAATGCCGCTGGACAAGCGCTGATTGACATCGAGTATGATCACGCCTCACCCAAAGCGCGCAGGGATTCGCCGGTGAAAGAACCGCAGGAGGGGGAAACTCTGCCGGTCAGCTTCGGTCGGCGTGATCTCGCATTCCTGCCTCACCCTGTTGCGGGTGGCATGATCGCTTTTGAGAATTGGCCCGCTTATTATTCGGGGAAGAACTGGCTCTCTATAAAGCCGGTTTTTGGCGCGGGATTGCAGAGTTTCTATGTGTTCGAAGGCCGCCAGCCCGCTAACTATCAACCGACATTTGTGGGGAAAATGGCCAGCGACGGTTTTACTGTGTTGAGTGTAGACTTGGATGGAAAGTCGGTGCTGCTGATCGCTGATACGCAAGTGATTTCCACCCGCGAGCACATGCTCAAGCGCGCAGAAATCATTCGCGAACTCGAATTTGGCCAATTGCTAAAACTGGAGCGGATTGTTTATTATCCAGCAGGGAAAGGCGGCATTGATGATCTCCGCCTTCCGCTCAATATCCGTTCGGAATTGCACCGACAGCACCGTGTCGCGATGCAAAACTACCGCCAAGAGCTTGCAGAATTAGCGGAGGCGATGCCGGAAGATTATGAAATCGAAGCGTTGATCGCCAGAGACTGGAGTCATTTTGAAGATGATACGACGGGCCCCGGTTATGAAACTGAATTTGGCGTGAAGAACGCACAATTCGGCGAACTTCGTGATTTTAGGTGCACGCGTATGAAGGTGGTTTTTACCTGCACGATCGGCGTGACCTATTTGGAAAACGGGCGGCCTAAATATGGCCAGCGAGAAATCCAATTCACGCGCGACCCCGCAAATGACTTTAAATTGATCCGATCTCATGAGGATTTTATTTTGGCAAATTGATGGGTTGCGCAGGAGCAGCGTTGCCAACTCTTGCCTTGCGCGCGGGGCCAAGTGTCGCTAAGGGCCCGCTTCTCAATCCCGCATGGGTGGCATCATAAACCGGTGTGAGGGCGTTTGCCCCCATTCTCGCTGCCCAGTGGACTAACCGGAAAGGAATGATCCTATGGCGGCACCTGTCGTCTCTATGCGCGAGCTTTTGGAAGCGGGCGCACACTTTGGCCACCAGACACATCGGTGGAACCCTAAGATGAAGCCGTACATCTTTGGTGATCGCAACGGCGTGCATATTCTCGATCTGTCGCAGACTGTGCCGCTTTTCGCGCGCGCGCTTGATTTCGTGTCCCAATCGGCTGCGCGTGGCGGAAAAGTGTTGTTCGTTGGCACTAAGCGTCAGGCACAAGAGCCGATCGCCGATGCCGCGCGGCGCTCTGGCCAGCATTTCGTCAATCACCGGTGGCTTGGTGGGATGCTTACCAACTGGAAGACGATTTCGGGCTCGATCAAGCGTCTGAAGACGATGGAAGAGCAGCTTTCGGGTGACACCGCTGGGTTCACCAAGAAGGAAGTCCTTCAGATGACGCGCTTGCGCGACAAGCTTGAACTCTCGCTCGGCGGCATCCGCGATATGGGCGGCATTCCCGATGTGATGTTCGTAGTCGATGCAAACAAGGAAGAGCTCGCGATCAAGGAAGCCAATGTTCTTGGTATTCCTGTTGTGGTTTTATT
>JBEGTP010000279.1:0-5104 GCA_041179365.1 Pseudomonadota bacterium | reverse complement strand
CAAAAAGGTGGTGACCTTCGTTCGCAGAGACGCTCTTGCGCATCTGCCCGCGCCAGCCCCGCTCCATTTTATCTTTCACTCGGCCTTTTGCTGTTCAACCATGCTTGCGCGCGCGCTCGATGTTCCGGGGGTGGTTATGGCCCTCAAGGAACCCATGATTCTGAATGATCTCGTCGGCATCCGCCACCGGGGCGTACTTTCTCCGCCTGAATTTGCGGTTCGGCTCGCCGATGTGCTCCGGCTGCTTGCGCGGCCTTTTGGCGCTGGCGAGGCCGTGGTGATTAAACCAAGCAACGTCGCCAATGCGCTCGCGCCAGCGATGATGAAGCTCAATCCTGACGCGCGGGCCTTGTTGCTGACCGCGCCGCTCGGCATTTTTCTCAAATCCATCGTGAAAAAGGGTCTTGATGGTCGCTTGTGGGTGCGCGATTTGCTCGTGAAGCTGATCACGGACAACATCATTGATCTGGGCTTTACGCCCGAGGATTATCTCCGCCTCACCGATCTTCAGGCAGCGGCCGTCGGCTGGCTTGCGCAGCACGCGCTTTTTGGTCGCATGGCGGCGCAATTTGGACCGGCGCGCGTGATCACGCTTGATAGTGAAACGTTGATGGCGCGGCCCTTTGACACAGTCACCGCGCTCACCGCGCATTTTGGGTTGGCGCTAAGCGCTGCTCAAGTCAGCGAAATTGTGAACGGTGACGCCTTTACGACGCATTCAAAAACAGGAGCCGATTTCAGTGCGGCAGAGCGAACCGCCGAATATGATGCCGCCGCCAATGCGCACCGCGATGAAATTGATAAAGTCGAACAATGGGCAGCCGCCGTCGCTGCAAATGCCGGGGTTAGTCTGAAGCTCCCTGCGTCACTGCTTTAACGCAAGGACGCTATTTCTTTCGTCCGAAATCGACCGCGACGACGTTCGATCCGTCTTCGACAGGAACCGCGATGGGCGCGTCATTTTCCGCAACGGCGTGGGCTGCCGGCGCTGTGTCATCGAGTTGCACGTGGAATTGCAGCGCGAAATCGACGGCAGGGTCGTGAAATCCAGTGAGCGCAGCAAACGGAATAACGAGCGTGGTCGGGATTTGATTGAACGTCAGCCCAACTGAGAAAAAGGCATCCTCAACTTTCAAATCCCAAAACTTGTTCTGGAGGACGATGGTCATCTCATCGGGAAAGCGCTCTGACAAATGGCGTGGGATGCTTACGCCGGGCGCTTGCGATTTGAACGTAATGTAAAAATGATGACCGCCAGGCAGATCGAGATTCGAAGAAATCCCTTCAAGGACGCGCGCGACCACGGTGCGCAGGGCGTCCTGAACAATGTTATCATAGTGAATCAGGCTATCGGGCGTCTCTTCGGTCATCCTTTAGGGTTGGACTGGACGGGGCATGAGGTCAAGAAGATTGCGCCTTCGGTCGATCTTGTTATAGGCGCAACTCATCATGAGAACCGCTCAAATCAGCCGCAAGACGAATGAAACGTCAATCGATGTCGAGGTTAATCTCGATGGCACGGGGATCTATACGATCTCAACCGGGATCGGCTTTCTCGATCACATGCTCGAACAACTCTCTCGCCATTCGCTCATCGACCTCAAAGTCAAAGCCGTTGGCGATCTGCATATCGATCAACATCACACGACCGAAGACACAGGCATCGCGATCGGTGAGGCGGTGCTCGCCGCCCTTGGTGATAAACGCGGGATCACGCGCTACGGCACGGCTTACGCGCCGATGGACGAAACACTGACCCGGTGCGCACTCGATATTTCAGGGCGTCCGTTCTTTGTTTGGAAAGTGCCACTTGGCATGCCGCGTCTCGGAGAATGGGATACCGAGCTCATCGAGCATTGGTTCCACAGTTTCGCAACGGCGGCGGGCATCACGCTGCACATCGAAAATCTCTACGGGGCAAACAATCATCACATCGTCGAGAGTTGCTACAAGGCACTCGCGCGGGCCCTGCGCCAAGCGATTGAGATTGATGCGCGAAAGGCCGATGCCATTCCCTCGACCAAGGGGACATTGTGAGGTGACCCAATCGGTCGCGCTCGTCGATTACGGGGCGGGCAATCTCCAATCGGTAAAGAATGCGCTGCGTGCTGCAGGTGCCGACTCGATCATCGTTACCAATGATCCCGCGCGGGTGCGCTCCGCAGACCGGATCGTCTTGCCAGGCGTTGGCGCCTTTGCCCATTGCATGGGGGCATTGACTGCGATCGATGGCATGGTCGAAGCGCTGACCGAAGCAACGGGGGCGGGGGCAAAGCCATTTCTTGGTATTTGCGTCGGCATGCAGCTGATGGCGGATGCCGGTGAAGAACATGGCACCCACGCGGGGCTCGGCTGGATCAAGGGCGTGGTAAGGCCGCTCGTGCCCATTTCGCCTGCTATCAAGATCCCCCACATGGGGTGGAATGATGTCGTGCCAACGGCAGCGCATCCGCTCTTTGAAGCGGGTGAAGCCTATTTTCTTCATAGCTTTGCTTTTTCCGGCGACGATGTTTTAGCGACATCGTCGCATGGCCAGCCTTTGGTTGCCGCGATCGGTCGTGGCAACCGTGTAGGTGTGCAATTTCATCCTGAGAAGAGCCAACGCTACGGCCTTTCGCTCCTGTCACGCTTTTTGGATTGGACCCCATGACGACTCCTGGCCTCATCGTTTTTCCTGCGATTGATTTGAAGCGCGGTCAGGTTGTCCGGCTCGCCGAAGGGGATATGGACCGCGCCACGATATACGGCGACGATCCAGCGGCTCAGGCGTTGCTTTTTGCGCAAGCGGGCGCGGGTTACCTGCATGTTGTCGATCTCGACGGCGCGTTCGCTGGGGAGGCTGTAAACGCCGCTGCGGTGGAAAGCATCGTTGCGGCCTTTCCGGGGCATGTACAACTGGGCGGCGGTATTCGCACGCGCGAGAGCATTGAGCGCTGGTTTGATCTAGGCGTTTCGCGCGTCGTCATTGGCACGGCAGCGCTTGAAAATCCTGCGCTCGTGCGCGCGGCGGCGCGCGATTTCCCCGGCGGTATCGTCGTCGCGGTAGATGCGCGGGATGGCATGGTCGCGACAAAGGGCTGGGCTAATGTTTCAAATGTTAGCATCACCGAAATGGGGCGACGGTTTGAGGATGCAGGCGTGGCCGCACTGCTCTTTACCGATGTGGGGCGCGATGGGATGCTTAAGGGTTGCAATGTGGATGCTACAGTTGACCTTGCTCGCGCGGTCGACATTCCGGTGATCGCATCGGGCGGTGTCGCGGGTATTGCTGACATCCGCGTGCTCGCAATCCATGCCGTAGACGGGATCGAAGGCGTGATTACAGGTCGTGCGCTGTACGATGGCCGTCTCGATCTTGGCGCAGCGCTGGCAGTTGCGGCCAGCCGATGACGGTCCGTGTGCGCGTTATACCCTGTCTCGATGTTGCGGGCGGACGCGTCGTTAAAGGCGTGAACTTTGTAGATCTGCGTGATGCGGGCGACCCTGTTGAAGCGGCCCAGGCCTATGATGCAGCGGGCGCAGATGAACTGTGCTTTCTCGATATTGGGGCGAGCCATGAGGGGCGAGAGACAATTTTCGACGTGGTCGCGCGGACAGCCGAAGTCTGCTTCATGCCGCTCACCGTTGGCGGCGGTGTCCGCTCGCATGAAGACGCGCGTGCGTTGTTGCTGGCGGGGGCAGACAAGGTGGCCGTTAATTCCGCAGCCGTCGCTCGACCCGCGCTGGTGGCAGACATTGCTGCGCGCTTCGGCAGCCAATGCGTCGCGGGGTCGGTTGATGCGCGCCGCGTCGGCGAGGGCTGGGAAGTCTTTACCCATGGGGGTAGGCGCGCGACGGGCATCGACGCTGTGAAACATGCGATCAACCTTGCAGCCCTTGGCGCTGGCGAGCTCCTTGTGACAAGCATGGACCGCGATGGGACGCGCGACGGCTATGATCTTGAATTGACCCGCGCAATTGCCGATGCCGTCTCCATTCCCGTCATCGCCTCGGGTGGCGTGGGGTCACTTGACCATTTGGTGGATGGCGTCACGCAGGGGCATGCAAGCGCTGTTCTCGCGGCATCGATTTTTCATTTTGGCGAGGCGACCATCGCTCAAGCGCACCAAACGCTCGCCGCAGCAGGGCTTCCCGTTCGCCGTCATTCCTTAACTGGTTAATGTCGATTGCTTTAACATTAACCTTATACCCGAATGCGATGTTAACCACCGGATCCCTCTAAAATTGGCGCTTTGGCACACTTGGCAAATAATTTGCATCCCCTCTCTCGAATCCAAGATTTGGCTTGGACGCGTTGAATTATAAGGGGTGTGTGGTATGCGGAAATCGGTCATTTCGACGGCGGTAGCGGCAGGGGCGCTAATCGTAGCTGGGCCAGCATTTGCGACGGGAACGTCTTCCGGCGGCTGGTTTAGCGGCTCAACGGGCAGTGCCCAGCATGTTCATGGTCCAGGGTGCGGCCATCCAGGCTACGGCAGCACCTCTTCAAGCAGCGGCGGATCAACATCAGGCGGATCAACCTCTGGTGGTTCGACCTCAGGCGGATCGACCTCGGGCGGATCAAGCTCAGGTGGGTCTTCCCATGGCGGCTCAACGAGTGGCGGATCAAGCTCCGGCAGCTCGACATCAAGCGGCTCTTCGTCTTCTTTCGGTGGTTCGTCTTCGAGCGGTGGTTCGTCATCCTACGGCGGATCTAGCTCAAGCAGCTCGTCTTACGGTGGATCATCGGGAGCTTCGACATCGTCGACGTCTGGCGGATCGACATCATCGTCTTCAGGCGGATCAACGGGCTCAACAAGCTCCGGCGGCGGGTCCACGGGTTCGTCATCTGGGGGTATGTCTTCGACCTCTTCGGGCGGCGGCTCGAGCACATCGAGCACCTCGGGCGGGATGAGCTCAACCGGCGGCGGTAGCTCGACAAGCTCGTCAACGGGCGGCTTCTCAACCAGCAGCTCGACCAGCAGCTCCACTTCTTCGGGCGGTATCTCTTCGACGAGCACGAGCTCAACATCAAGCTCGTCTTCAGGCAACGTCAGCACGTCAACATCGACAGGCGGTTCGAATGGCGGATCAACCAGTGGCGGATCAACGGGCGGAACCGACG
>JBEGTP010000278.1:0-5530 GCA_041179365.1 Pseudomonadota bacterium | reverse complement strand
GCAAGCCTGATGCGGACTATCTCGGCTGGGAAGTGAAGCAATATGGAGTCGCCAATTTTGAGCGCTATCAGCCAAAATCTCCCATTACACTCTTTACGCCAGAACCGGTTTATCGCCTTGGGAGCTCAACCAAGTTTGTTCGGGAATACGGTTATCCTGATAAAAGCGGTAAGCCTGACCGGATTAATTTTGGCGGCATTTATACGCTTGGCAAAGCGCAGCATGCCGATACTGGCCTTCGCATGGTATTGGACGGTTTTGATCGCGACAGTGACAAAATAACCAACATAGACGGAGGCCTAGCGCTTGTTGATCGTCGCGGCGAAAGCGTGGCTGAATGGAAATTCACAGCGCTCATGGAACATTGGAACCGCAAACATGCGCAAGCCGTTTATATTCCGTCTATTTTCCGCACACCGCCGCCCGAATATGCGTTTGGTGCACAAATCCTGTTGTGCGAACAAACTGATTTTGTCTTGTTTCTGAGTGCGATTGCCAACGGCATCGTTTACTACGATCCAGCACTCAAACTTGAAAATGCCTCCAATTCAGCGTCTTCTGCGAAGGCTCGCAGCCAATTCAGAATCAAACACACTATGATTACGAAGGTCTATCATCGGAGCGAGGTTGTTGATCTGTCGCTAGGGTAATTGCTTGGGCCGTATTTCTTGATCGACTTGCAGCGCCCTGCAATATTTTCAAAACGTAACCCTGCCCGCAGGTTTTCGCTTCACGCCGCGCGCCTCGCCCCGTGCGCAGACGCGGCCCAGTTTAATCGCCAGCTGCCTTCGGACCGCTTCGATCAAAACTGGTGCCCGGAAGAGGACTCGAACCTCCACGCCGTTGCCAGCGCCAGCACCTGAAGCTGGTGCGTCTACCAATTCCGCCATCCGGGCACGTGTTGGGTAGGAGCGGGCGATTAGGAGGCTCCCCTTTTCTTGTCAACCGCTCGGGCATTCGGGCCTTGTATTGTGGGGCAGTGAGCGGCAAGGGCGGAAGACGAAACAACGGCGGTGGTGCAATGAAAATTTCACAAGTGACAGTTTTTGGCGGCGGCGGGTTCATCGGGCGTTACGTCGTCCAAGCGCTCATCAAAGCGGGGGTCCGCGTTCGCGTGGCAGAGCGCAATCCAAAACGCGCTTTCTTTTTGAAGGGCGGCGCAACGCTCGGCCAGATTACCTTTGCCGCTGCCGATGTCACCCGGCCCGAAACGCTTGCCGCCGCGCTCACAGGCTCTGATGCTGTCATCAACCTCGTCGGCAGTTTTGCGACGATGGACGCGGTTCAAGTGGCAGGGGCCGCCAATATCGCGGCTGCAGCTAAGGCCGCCGGTGTTTCGGCGCTCGTTCACATGTCGGCCATCGGGGCGGACCCGCTCTCTCCTTCGGCCTATGGTCGCACCAAAGGCGAAGGCGAAGCGGCGGTCTTAGCGGCCTTCCCAGCGGCAACGATCCTGCGCCCTTCAATCGTCTTTGGCCGCGAAGATCAATTTATAAACCGCTTTGCAGGATTGATCAGCCGCCTCCCTGTGGTGCCGATCATCCGGGGCGATGCCAAGTTTCAGCCGGTGTTCGTTGGCGACGTGGCGCGCGCGCTCGTTGCGGTGCTCGAAGCGCCTGCTGCGGTCGCCGGAAAAACGCTCAGCCTTGGGGGCCCAAAAATCATGTCGATGCGCGCGATCAACGCATGGATCAGCGCGGCGACGGGACGAAGCCCGATGCTTGTGGAAGTGCCGGACGTTGTGGCAGGCGCAATGGCGCGGTTGACGGGCTGGCTGCCCTTTGCGCCGATGAGCTATGATCAGTGGCTGATGCTCCAGGGTGATAACGTCGTGCCGCCGGGCGGAGATGGACTTGCGCAGCTTGGCCTTGAGGCCACCCCGCTTGAGGCGGTCGCGCCTGGATGGCTCACGATTTACCGCCGCCATGGTCGCTTCGGAACAAAGGCTCTGACGCAATGAACGATGCCCTCACCGCTATTCTGCTCGGTATCGTCGAAGGCGTTACAGAGTTTTTGCCCGTGTCTTCCACGGGGCATCTCATCCTCGCGTCAGAGCTACTGGGCTACCGCGCCGAACGCTGGGAAGTGTTTAACATTGTCATCCAGTCGGGCGCGATCCTTGCGGTGGTTGTGCTCTATTGGCGAACGCTCACGAGTGTCTTGATGCGGTTATTGAAGCTTGATCCCGGCGCCATTGCTTTTGTCCGAAACATCCTCCTCGCTTTTCTCCCTGCAGCCATCATTGGCCTTGCGCTTCATGATAAAATTGAGGCGCTGCTCGGTAAGCCAGCGCTCGTTGCTGTGGCTTTGATCGTCGGCGGGGTCGCAATCCTCATGATTGAGCGGATGGCAAAGGTGGCGCGCGTTGATGCAGTCGAGCGGATGCCGATGAAGACAGCGCTCGGCGTGGGCTTTATTCAATGCATTTCAATGATCCCAGGGGTCAGCCGCTCGGGTGCGACAATCATGGGCGCGCTTGCGATGGGGGTAGACCGCAAGACGGCGGCAGAATTCAGCTTCTTCCTCGCGATCCCCACCATGGCGGGCGCCACCCTATTGCAAGGGCTTAAGCACAAGGATGAGATCCTCGGCAGTGGCATGAGCGAAATCGCGATTGGCTGGGTCGTCTCCTTCGTCGTCGCGCTTGGTGTCATCAAGGCGTTCGTTGGCGTGGTTTCGCGCTATGGTTTCGCGCCGTTTGCTTGGTACCGGATCGCGGCGGGCATTGCCGCACTGGCTTGGCTTGGGATGCGCTAATACGGTTCATCTCAAAAAAATGCATGTGAACGGAAGCTAACAGCATCATTCAGGAATGCGTCAGCTAGGCTGACCTATAACCCGCACATCGGAGGGGAAATGGTTCCCCTTTTTCCGGAGGCACGGCTATGCGTTCAGTCCTTCTTGCGACCCTTGTATTAACTGTTGCGACCCCCGCCCTTGCAGCAGACCGCCCGTCAAAATCGACGCGCGACGTGCAACAGATGGCAGACACGTTGAATGATCCCCATGTTCAGCGGGCTATGGTTGGTGGGCTGGATACGATGCTCAGCGCCTTGCTCGATCTGCGCATCGACGGTGTTGTAAAAGCACTTGAGCCGCTCAACGGGGGACACAAGATCAAGATGCGCGGCCACACCCTGCGTGATGTCGCCCGCGGCGAAGACCGTGATTTTGAGAGCAAGATGCGCGGCGGAACGCGGATGCTCGTTACAGGCTTCGGCGCGCTGACGTCGGCCTTGGCAACCGCCATGCCCGAACTTGAAGACGCCGCCAAGAAGATGGAAGAGGCCGTTGGAGACGTTGAGCGCAAGCTCCCAAAGACGCGCTAATCACGTTTCGGTTTAAGGTTCAGTTTTAGAGTTATCGTCACGCCTGAGGGGGCGGCAGTGTTGCCGCTCGCCGGACTCACTTGGGGTGTATAGTCTGGCGCGTGTTGTGATCATTGCGCACATTGGCGTCCCGCTGCGTAGGGAGCCGGTTGAGTGGCGCGTGGATGTCGCCGGAGTTTTGCGGGTCGCTCGACATCACCACACGTGCAAAACCGGTTCCCGTTTGCGGGGAAGTGCACTATGATGCCCCCTCAATGTGGCTTTTACATCAATTCCCTCTCTGTCCCTTCTCTCGGAAAGTCCGCCTTGTGCTGGGCGAAAAGGGGGTCGGCTACGATCTTGTCCGCACGAATCCTTGGGAACGGCGCGATGAGTTTCTTGATCTCAATCCGGCCGGGCAAACCCCAGTCATGGTCAATGATGTCACGGGAACCACGTTGCTTCACTCCAGCGCGATCTGCGAATATTTTGAAGAAACCGAAGAACGCCCGCCGCTTATTTCGGGGACTGCGCCCAATCGGGCCGAAATCAGACGGCTGGCAGCTTGGTTTGACGAGCAATTTTTTAGCCAAGTCGTCGGCCCTCTGCTTCATGAGCGGATGGAAAAGCGCCTCTTCCGCCGCGCCGCGCCTGATGCCGCCGTATTGCGGGAGGCGATGCGAAACGCGAATAGCCTGATGGACTATGTGGATTGGCTGCTCGATCATCGCAATTGGCTCGCTGGGCCGCAGCTCAGCCTTGCCGATTTAACAGGCGCTGCGCATATTTCTGTGGCGGATTATCTTGGCGGCATTCAGTGGCAGGGTCACGAATCGGCCAAGGCTTGGTATTCCGGCCTCAAATCGCGGCCCAGCTTTCGTCCGTTACTGAGCGAGCGGATGGAGGTCATCGCGCCGCCAGACTATTACGACAAGGTCGATTTTTAGCGGATCGCCCTAGCCTGCAACGAGCGCCATGATGGCATTGAGGCTCATATCGTCTGACAGGTGCAGACCTTTGGTCGGCGAAAAGGCGATGCCGCGCTGATCAAAGACTGTGAGTCCGGCTTTCGTTGCAAGCCCTGCCAATTCATCAGGCGTTATAAACTGATCCCAATGATGCGTGCCTTTGGGAATGGCCCCCAGTCCTTCGCCCAGCGTGATCATTGCGAGGCGCGAAAGTGCCGTCCGGTTCGGCGTTGAGAGGATCATCAGTCCACCAGGCGCAAGCCGCGCGGCAAGTGCTGTCACAAAGGCCGCAGGGTCTGTGACATGCTCGATCACCTCCATTGCCGTCACAAGATCAAACCGTCCCTTGAGCGCCGCCACTTCGCCCGCTTGATACGAGATCGCGAGGCCCTGCGCCGCCGCATGGGCCGCTGCTGCTGCGATATTCTGCGGCGCAGCGTCCACCCCTGTCACCGCCGCACCAAGCCGCGCGAGGGGCTCACACAACAACCCTGCGCCGCACCCGACATCAAGCACGGTCTTTCCGCTAAGGGGCCGGAGCGCGCTGGGCGCGCTGCCAAAATGCAAATCAATGTGCGCGCGGATATAGCCAAGCCGCACCGGGTTGAGCTTGTGCAACATCGCCGAGGATCCTTTTGGATCCCACCAATCCGCCGCCAATGCACCAAAATGCTTGGCTTCTAAGGGGTCAATCGTTGGCGACGCCGGGGTCATTTTCGCTGCCCCCCTGAGAAAGGATCGAGGTGCGCAGCGGGCGGGGAGCAAAAGTCTATCATGGCCAATCATTATCTGAGTTGGTTCTGCGTGTCACCCGCCGCGTTGCATTTGGCCTTGATCCAAGACCTTATCCAATGGCCTTGCGCGCGGCCTCCATCAAGCGCGGCATCGCCTTTTCATTCAAGGGTGCCATGATGTGTGCGCCAGCTACGCCGTCGATGGTCGCATAGTCGCGAATGAGTTCAAGCGCGATGGCTTCACCCTCTGCTTTTGAGTCGCTTGCCCCCTCAAGCCGCTCAATGGTGGCATTGGGGATGATCGATCCGAAGAGGTTTTCCACAATCCAGCGCGCCGATTTGGCCGAAGCCAGCGGCGCAATACCGACGATGATCGGAAAATCCTTGGGCACACCGCACGCTCGCAAGCGCGCAATATAGCGGCGCAAAAGGGCCGGATCCATGCAGAATTGGGTTTGAGCAAAACGCGCGCCTGCGGCAATCTTGGCAAGCAAGCCCTTGGGCTCCCACCCCTTAGCGG
>JBEGTP010000277.1:0-3557 GCA_041179365.1 Pseudomonadota bacterium | reverse complement strand
TCAATTCCCAAATTCCAGCCGAATTGCCCGAACAATGGTACTTTTTGTAGAAACTGCCACTGATCACCGCCAACATCATAGGCAGCCCAAAGGACAATCCCCAGCACTAGCAGCAAGCTCGTCGTGACAAGCGCGAGCCAGCGCGCGCCATTTGCACTCTAGAAAAGCGCAACCATCGCCGCGACCAGTGGCAGGAGGATCATCGTCGAAAGAATTGGAAAGCTCATTGCGTCATTGCCCAAGTCGCGAGTCCGGCAAGGCCCAGTAGCATCACCAACGCGTAGGAATAGAGATAGCCGGACTGGAGTTTGCCAGCGAACCGGCTCCCCAGTTGCGTCACAAACGCGGCGCCGTTCGGACCGAACCGATCGATAATGTTTTGATCGCCGTTCCAAAAAAGCCGCCCAAACCAAAAAGCGGGCCGCACGAATAGCCTGTCATAGAGTTCATCCCAATACCATTTATTGTACAGGAACGCGTGGAGCCCCCGGAACGTCTCGGTAAAGCGCGCGGGAATTGTCGTATCTTTGATATAGGCCAACCAAGCGATGAAGAGGCCGCTCAGCATCACAAATGTAGCCGATAGTTTCACCCACAGCGGCACTGCGTGCATTGCGTGCATCAAGTGCACATCAAAAGCGAGCGAGCCATTCCAAAAGAGGCCCCCCTCTTCTGCTCCAAGAAACTGCTCATGGAACCCAAAGCCCGCAAAAACCGCGCCAATTGCCAAAACCGCAAGCGGAATGAGCATCGTGAACGGGCTCTCATGCGGATGATAGCCCGCCGTGCCATCATCCTGCGCATCGGCATAGGGCGTATGCTGCGCGTGATCATCATGGCTTTCGTGATGGTCATGGACCGCATGCACCGCATGCTGGATATGCTCAGAGCCAGACCAGCGCGGTTTGCCCCAGAAGGTGAGGAACATCAGCCGCCACGAATAAAAGCTCGTCAGAAAGGCCGCAAAAACAGCCACCGCAAACGCAATGCCGCCACTCTCTGTGCCGCTCGCGAAGGCGGCTTCGATGATCGCGTCTTTCGAGTAAAACCCTGCAAAACCAAACAGCCCGATGACCCCAACGCCAGTAATCGCGAGCGTACCCGCGAGCATGGCGTAAAAAGTCAGCGGGATCGCTTTGCGCAGATTGCCGTAGTAGCGCATGTCTTGCTCATGGTGCATCGCGTGGATCACCGAGCCTGCGCCAAGGAACAACAGCGCTTTGAAAAAGGCGTGCGTAAAGAGGTGGAACATCGCAGCGTTATAAGCGCCCACCCCTGCGGCAAAGAACATATAGCCAAGCTGACTACACGTCGAATAAGCGATGACGCGCTTAATATCCCACTGAGTCGTGCCAACCGTTGCGGCGAATAGCGCGGTCGCCGCGCCGGTGTAGGTCACGACATGCTGCGCGGTTTCGCTGAGCTCAAACAAGGGCGAGAGGCGGCAAACCATGAAGACGCCCGCCGTGACCATCGTCGCTGCATGGATCAGGGCGGAAACCGGCGTTGGCCCTTCCATCGCGTCAGGCAACCAAGTGTGCAGACCGAGCTGTGCAGACTTTCCGCAAGCGCCGATAAAAAGCAGGATGCAGAGCAGCGTGATCGTATCGACGCGGTAGCCGAGGAACCCGATTGTTGAGCCCGCATAGCCCGGTGCGGCCTGCAAAATATCAGGAATCGAGACCGTTCCGAAGACGAGGAATACGCCGAAAATGCCGAGCGAAAAGCCAAAGTCTCCGACGCGGTTGACCACAAACGCTTTAATTGCGGCGGCCTTTGCGCTTGGCTTGTGATACCAAAACCCGATGAGCAGGTAAGACGCGAGCCCCACCCCTTCCCAGCCGAAGAACATCTGGACAAGTGAGTTTGAAGTCACGAGCATCAACATCGCAAAGGTGAAGAGCGACAGATAAGCAAAAAAGCGCGGCTGGCTGGCGTCCTCCGCCATATAACCCCAGCTATACAGATGAACGAGGCTCGACACGCTGGTGACAACAACGAGCATGACAGCCGTCAGCGTATCAACCCGCAGCGCCCAATCGGCATGGAGATCGCCCGAGTGGATGAAATCGAGCACGGGCACAATCGTCACCGCGCCGCCCCCGGCTAGGTATGAGAAAAAGATTGGCCAGCTCAGCGCGCACGACAGGAAGAGTGCGCCGGTCGTGATACATTTTGCGACAAAATTGCCGAGCATGCGGTTGCCTAGCCCCGCAATGATCGCGGCAACCAACGGCAGGAAGACGATAAAAAGGATTGAAGTCACGACTAACTTATCCCTTCATCCGGTTGACATCATCAACCGCAATCGTGCCGCGCCCACGAAAGTAGATCACGAGAATGGCAAGCCCAATCGCCGCTTCGCCCGCAGCAACTGTGAGCACAAACATCGCAAAAACCTGCCCCACGAGATTGCCGAGAAAGGCGCTAAAGGCGACAAGGTTGATATTAACCGCGAGCAGGATGAGCTCAATCGCCATCAAAATGATGATGACGTTCTTTCGGTTGATGAAAATGCCAAGCACCCCCATCACAAATAAAATCGCCGAGACGACCAGATAATGTTGCAGGCCAATCACAAATCCACTCCCGCACCAACGGCTTGATCGGTCACATTCCGCGTCGCATCTTGCGGGCGGCGCTTGACTTGATCGCTGATATTTTGCGGCCGTAGGCCCGAACGCTCGCGGTGGGTGAGCACGATGGCCCCGATCATCGCGACCAGAAGCACCAGCCCCGCCGCTTCAAAAATATAAAGATATTTTGAATAGATGAGCGCCCCCATCGCCTCGATGTTAGAACCCGCCTGCGCCGCTGGATGGGCGGAAAGCGCAATTGCACCTTCGCTCCAGGCGCTCCCCGCAATGATCATTTCACCCGCTAGCACCATTGCGATCAACAGCCCGAAGACGCCGTAGCGCGTAAAGCCGCTGCGCAGCTCGGCAAAATCAATATCGAGCATCATCACGACAAAAAGGAAGAGCACAGCAACCGCGCCAACATAAACAATGACAAGCAGCATCGCGATAAACTCAGCACCAACGAGGATCATCAGGCCCGCTGCATTAAAGAATGCGACGATCAGCCACAGCACCGAATGCACCGGATTGCGAGACAGGATCACAAGCGCACCCGAGAGGACGACGAACGACGCGAAAAGATAAAAGGCGAAAACTTGGATCACGCGAGCCCCCTACCGATACGGCGCATCGGCGGCAAGGTTCGCGGCAATTGCGCGTTCCCATTTGTCGCCATTATCAAGCAGCTTTGCTTTGTCGTAGAGCAATTCCTCGCGCGTTTCAGTCGCATATTCAATATTCGGTCCCTCGTCGATGGCATCGACCGGGCTAGCCTCCTGTCAGAAACCACAGCAGATGCACTTCGTCATATCAATATCGTACCGCGTCGTGCGGCGCGAACCATCCTCACGCGGCTCCGCCTCAATCGTGATCGCCTGCGCCGGGCACACTGCCTCGCAAAGCTTGCAGGCAATGCACCGCTCCTCGCCATTGGGATAACGCCGGAGCGCATGCTCCCCCCGGAAGCGCGGCGAGAGC
>JBEGTP010000276.1:0-9279 GCA_041179365.1 Pseudomonadota bacterium | reverse complement strand
GGGGTCCATATGCGCGTCAATCATGAACCAACGCGGGGCATAGGCACCAATGGGGAGGAGCGCGCAGTCGATGGTCTTATGCTTGTTGATCAGCCGATGAGCCCACCAGCCTTCGGCAAAGCCGCTGTCACAATTGATGAACGTGCGTCGGCCCGCCGCGTGGAGCGTAAAACCGGCCCATAGTGCTTCGTTTCGATCTGTCATGCTGCGCGCAGACCAGTGGTTTACAGGCTCTGCCTCAACCATAATATCGCCGATTGTCACGCGCTCATCCCAGTCAAGAACGCTGATTCGTGCTTTCGGCGCGGCTTTTCTGATAATCGCATCATTGCCGAGCGGTGTGACGATCAGCGGATCGTGCTGCGCGACTAAGTGTGCGAGTGATCGCGCATCGAGATGGTCATAATGGCTATGCGATACCAGCACCACATCAATTGGTGGGAGCGTGTTCAAGCCGACCCCCGGCGCACGAACGCGGCGCGGTCCGAAATACTGGACCGGACTAGCATAGTCTGACCACACCGGATCGGTAAGAATGTTGATGCCCGCAGTCTGGATGAGCACTGTGACATGGCCGATCATCGTCAACTTGATGTCGGCACCTTGCACAGTTTCGACGGGGCAGGGATGCGGTTCATTCTCAATCCAACGCGGCCATTTCGCGCGCTTCCCAAAGAGCTGCCATTTGAGAAGCTTTCCGAAGCCCTTATTCCCGCTCGGCTGAGGGCCAAAAAAGCGCTTGCCGTCAAAGTGATCTGAAACGGGGCCGGAATAATAACGGGACATTGGCAGAGTCTAGCGCCCCATTGGCCTGGGCGATAGGATTGATTTATAACCGCAACAGCGCGGCTAGAACTCAAAAGTCACGAAAACCTGTCGCCGCTCTATGGCCCATTGATACATCGCGGCGCGTGCACTAGCTTCTGAGGCAAGAACAAGAGGGGACACATCGCTATGAACCAACCAGCCGAACATCCTGCGACGTTAACACCGTTCAACGGCTTCCTAGTCTTTCTGCTGGTGGTGGGCGCAATTGTGGGATGGTTGGTGCTGGGTACCAAGGTGTTCGGTGTATCATCCTATTTTGCGAGCTTTTTATTCCTTTGGTATTGGGCTGCCGTCGAACAGGCCGATTTCAAACAATGGCCCCAGTGCGTCATAGGGGCCTTGGTCGGGCTTGGTTTGGCTTGGCAATCGGCCTTTTTGCCGCTGCATTTTGGGGTGCCGGGCATGATTGGTGGCATTGCCGTCTTGCTGGCGGCGATTTATGTGCAAATCATGAATTGGGTGCCAATCGCAATCAACCGTGCGACGATGCTTTATCTTACTGTTTTGGGTGCTCCAGCCCTGCTTGCCAAGCTCGACGTGATAGAAACGGGCGTCGCGATTGCGGGGAGTTCGGTGTTCTTTGCCGGTGTTGTCAAACTGGCCTTTCTTTATGCCGCGCACAAGGCGAGCAAAGCGGGATAGCGCTTAGGAGCCAAGGACTGACGGGGGATCGCCCAATTACGCGCTTTGCATGAGGCTAGCCGTCTTTTCCTCAGCCAGCCGATCAAGCTCGGCCCTGCTCTTCTTTTCGCTCGATGTCTTGAGCTGGCCACAGGCGGCATCAATATCACGCCCACGCGGTGTGCGAATGGGGGCTGAAATGCCACCGTTGAACACAATGTTTGAGAAGGATCTGATTCTCTCGGGTGTCGAGCATTCATAAAGCGCACCGGGCCAAGGATTAAAGGGAATGAGGTTAACCTTGGCGGGTAAATCATATTTTCGAATGAGGCGAACGAGCTCATGCGCGTCTGCGTCGCTGTCATTCTTGTCCTTCAGCATGACATATTCAAAGGTGATCCGCCGGGCATTGTTGGCGCCGGGATAATCTGCGCACGCTTGCAGCAATTCCTCGATCCCGTATTTGCGGTTGAGCGGCACAATTTCGTCACGGACTTCCTTGGTCACCGCGTGGAGTGAAACGGCGAGGTTGACGCCAATCTCCGCGCCCGCGCGTGCCATCATTGGAACAACCCCACTTGTGGAGAGCGTGATGCGCCGCTTGGAAAGGGCGAGACCATCGCCATCCATTACAATCTTCAAGGCATCGCGCACCGCTTCAAAATTATAGAGCGGCTCACCCATGCCCATCATCACAATGTTGGTGAGCATGCGGCCTTCGGGTTGGCTCGGCCATTCGCCGAGACTGTCGCGCGCGAGCATCACCTGACCAACGATCTCGCCCGGCGTCAGATTGCGCACCAAGCGCATCGTGCCGGTATGGCAAAAGCGACAATTGAGGGTGCACCCGACCTGACTCGATACGCAGAGTGTGCCTCTGTCTGCGTCGGGAATGAAAACCATCTCATAGTCTTGGGCATCGGGAGAGCGGAGCAGCCATTTGCGCGTGCCGTCCGTCGACACCTGCGCCTCTACCACTTCGGGCCGCCCAACAATGAAGCGTTCGGCCAGCCAAGGATGCTGCGCTTTAGCAATGTCAGTCATCACGCTAAATTCGGTGGCACCGCGATTGTAAATCCAATGCCAAATCTGCTTTGCGCGGAGTTTTGCCTGTTTTGGCTCAAGTCCTGCATTTTCAAGAGCCGCACGGATGCTATCACGGGGCAAGCCCACGAGGTCGATGCGGCCGTCCTCGCGCAAAATGGGTGGGCGCGAAACGGGTACAGGATCAATATGGCCGGGAATTTGCATAGACGCGCATATAAGGGCAGGCTGTTCGAAACGCCACCCGCAAGGAAGCCTAACGCATGGACCGCATCTTCACCCTTGTCGCAAATCGCACGGCGGCCTTTATTGGCCGACCGGTGGCCTTCGTCTTTGCGCTAGCGACGATCCTGATTTGGGCCAGTACTGGGCCGCTTTTTGGCTATTCGGATACTTGGCAATTGGTGGTCAATACCTCCACGACGATCATCACTTTTCTGATCGTTTTTCTCATTCAGAATAGCCAAAACCGAGATGCAGCAGCCATTCAGGCGAAGCTGGATGAGTTGATCCGCGCGACGAGCAATGCGCGCAATGAGTTTATCGGGATCGAACATATGACCGACCGCCAATTGACCGATATTAAGTCTGCGCTTGAGCGCGAGGCCGCGGCACGGGAAGCAGAATTGGTCTTGGCGCACCAAGCTGTCGACCGCCTCATCGGCCGGACTTAATGCCTCTGACCAGCCCGCAACACTTTTAGCGGGGCGCAGCACACCCGAGCGCGGCGGCGTCGATCGCTGTCGCCGCTCCCTTTAACGAATACGTATCGGCAAAGCCGCCGCCAGTTGCCGCAACGGTTGTTATGCTCATTGAGCGACCGGCGCGCATGCGCGCGATGATATAAGCATCATGTGCCGCCGACAGGCTCCATGCGTCGGCTTTGCCCGCCGTTAGCCGCCAGCGGCGGTCATCGATCGTAAGATAAACAAATTTATCCTCGCTCCGTTCTCGACTGAGCCGCACATGAAGCTGCCCCCGGATGTTTTGCTTGGGCCAATGCGAAACGCTCACAAAGGGTTTCCACTTGCCGCTGCTTGGCTCAATTGGCTCCGCAATGGCAAAGCATCTTTCGGGTTCTGCATCGCGAAAGGCCCCCCAAGTGCCAAAAATGCCAAGAGCGTCGCGCGCGAGCACGGGGGAAGCAAGAATGAGGATGAAAGCGAGCGCAGTGCGGCGGAGTTTCATGCGTGACCGACGCCGCCGCCCAGATGGATGATTTTCTCTTCGCCACCGCCGATCATCACCATTGAACCTTGCGGCAATCCAGGCGCGATGGGTGCCTTCCAAACAGGATCGACGGGCAATCCGCACAACAAGCCCCGCAGCACGCGCGATGAGATGCCGTGCATAATGACCAGCCGGTCACCGCGAATGCCTGCTGTGTCTGCAATCCAACGCTCCAGCCGGCGTGCGATGTCGTCATACCATTCGCCTTGCGGCGGCTGGGCAGAAAAAAGGCCAACTGTGCGGTCCAATATGTCGCCTTGTTCTGCGATTATTTCGCTGTAGCTGCGTCCCGCCCAGTCGCCGACATTGATTTCAAGCAACCGCTTATCTTGGTGAGCAGCATGCCAATCCTGTTCCAAATGCTCAGCGACAATTGCCAGAGTTTGCAGGGCGCGGCCCGAAGGGGAGGACCAAAGGTGGAGCGAGTGGCGCGTTCCTAGCCATGCCGCAAGCGCTCTGCCCATACCGTCTGCTTGCGCGAATCCAGACCTTGTCAGCGGTGTATCAAGCGTGTCCCCTTGCATTCGCTGTGCTGCATTAAAGACCGTTTCGCCGTGGCGTGCGATGAAGATACGTCCCTGTAGTCCCATATTTGCTCTTTTCCCCCATTTGTGCGGCTTTGCAACCCCGCAAACCCTTGCGCCGCGCGCCAATCTTGTTCATGGGGGTGCGATATTCTATCCATCTAAGGCTGGTGGTTGGGGCCAAATGCTCAGGGGATTTCGATGAAGGCGACCATTGAACGTGCAACTTTGCTGAAGTGTCTCGGCCATGTCCAGTCTGTGGTCGAGCGGCGAAACACGATTCCCATTTTGTCTAACGTGCTGATTGAGGCTTCGAGCGACGGCATTCGGCTGATGGCGACTGACCTTGACCTGCAAGTCAATGAGACGATTGAGGCGCATGTTGAGGTGGCGGGATCGACGACCGTGCCCGCGCACACTTTATTCGATATTGTGCGCAAGCTTCCTGAGGGCAGTCAGGTTTCGCTCGCAGCAAGCGATGGCAAAATGCAAGTTGAGGCCGGGCGCGCGCGGTTTAATCTTCAAACACTGCCGCGTGACGACTTTCCTGTGATCGCGGAAGGTGAATTGCCGACGCAGTTTGAGCTGCCTTCAGCGAGCCTGCGGCAAATCATTGATAAGACCCGCTTTGCGATTTCTACAGAGGAAACGCGCTACTATTTGAACGGCATATTCCTGCACGTGAGCGAAGCCGAAGGGGCCGCTGCTCAGCCAGTGCTCAAGGCGGCTGCGACAGATGGTCACCGTCTCGCGCGTGTGACAATTCCGCGGCCCGACGGCGCCGATGCCATGCCGGATATCATCATCCCGCGTAAATGCGTCGCTGAGCTGCGCAAGTTGCTCGATGAAGTCGAGGGCTCGGTGCAAATTTCACTCTCTGCCACTAAGATCCGGTTTGGCCTTGGCAATGCGGTCTTGACCTCCAAGCTTATCGACGGGACATTCCCTGATTACAGCCGCGTGATCCCAACGGGTAACGACAAGCTTTTGAAGATTGATCCCAAGAGTTTTATGGAAGGGGTCGACCGCGTTTCCACCATCGCGAGCGAAAAAACGCGCGCAGTAAAGATGGCGGTTGAACGCGATAAGATTACGCTTTCTGTCACCTCGCCTGAAAATGGTACAGCGTCGGAAGAGGTTCCGGGTGACTATGCCTCTGAGGCGATGGAGATCGGGTTTAACTCGACATATCTTATGGATATCCTGCGGCAGGTAGAAGGCGATACGGTAGAAGTGCACCTAGCAGACTCCGCTGCGCCGACTCTGATCCGCGAAAATGACAAGGCCTCGGCGCTCTATGTGCTGATGCCCATGCGGGTGTGATCCGCGCCTAAAGCGATCGCGGGACGGACTCTCTTGGCTCTGTCACGCCTTTCCTTATCAAACTTCCGTTCCTATGCGGATGCCGTTATCAAGCCGAGCGATGGATTTGTCGTCCTAACGGGCGAAAATGGTGCCGGAAAAACCAACGTGCTTGAAGCAATTTCGTTGCTCGCACCAGGGCGCGGCCTGCGTGGTGCCGCTATTTCAGACATGGCACGTAAAGGAGGCGCTGGCGGGTTCGGCGTCTCGGGACGCCTTGGCGACGTTGATCTCAGTACCGGAGCGCTTGCCACTGCCCCTGATCGGCGCCTCGTCCGGATCAATGGCGCGCAAGCGTCCGCGACCGGGCTTTCAGAGTGGTTGACGGTCATCTGGCTGACACCCGCGATGGATCGACTCTTTTTGGAGACTGCCGGCAACCGGCGGCGTTTTTTGGATCGTCTTGTTCTCGCGCTTGACCCACACCACGCGCGCCGTGCAGCCCGCTACGAAGCGGCAATGCGCCAAAGGAACCGGCTTTTGAGCGAAAGCCATGGCGCTGATCCAGAATGGCTCAGCGCGCTCGAACAGCAAATGGCAGAGCACGGCATCGCTTTGGCTAAGGCGCGTGCATCACTCGTGTCGCTTTTGACCGAGCGCATTGCTGATCAGCCCGCGGGTCCCTTTGCGCGCGCAGGCTTGGCGCTCGAAGGTTGGTTACCAACAGAGGCCTTCGCCCTTGCGTTACGCCAAGCGCGCTCGCGGGACGCTGCGGCCGGTCGCGCGCTTACCGGTCCACACCGCGCAGACTTTAGCGCGACTCATCTGGCAAAAAATCAACCCGCTGCGCGTTCCTCAACAGGCGAGCAAAAGGCGCTCTTGCTTGGTATCATCCTTGCGCACGCCAACCTCGTCGCTGAACAAGTCGGACGAAGGCCTATTCTTCTGCTTGATGAAATTGCTGCGCATCTTGACCCACTTCGGCGAATGGCACTTTTTGAGCATCTTGGATCCGCAGGCGGGCAAGTCTGGATGACGGGCACTGAACCAAGCCTTTTTGACGGCATTGGCAGGGATGCGACGCGACTAAGCGTCAGAGACGGGGCCGTCAGGGAAGAGTCAAGCCTTCCAAGCGCAGCTTAAGGCCCACATCAAAAAGGGGCGTAAAGTCTTTTTTGAACACGGAAGGATTGCGCCCCGTAAAGTGCCTGCACTCGCGGTTAACATGCGACTGATCAAAATAGCGGAGGACCGCAAGATGCTGCTCATCAGGCGCGTAAAGGCCGCGCATCGCGGTCGCAAGCTCGAGAAACCGGCTGCGGCGCAAGACGGCTTTGGGCGTTAGTCCATAGCAGGCCCTAACGCGCCGCTCGGTTTGTCCGATTGACAGGCCCATGCGCAGCGCCGCGATTTCAACCTTTAGGGTACTTTCAGTGCGTGCAATCTCCTCAAAAATTGCGACTTTATGATCGACACCGGGACGCCCAATATGCTGAATTTGCGCGCGGATTGCCTTTTCCATTGCCGCCACAATCCCCTCGTCGGTCGTGGCGCCTTGCATTTCGGATAACATGGTTTCGGCAATGCCTGGCCAAACCTGCTCGAGTGGTAACATACGGTCAACAAGGTCCGGTGCGGATTCTGAAAACAGCGCCCGCCACGCGCTGGGTTTAACGGCAAAACCCGCCATCCGAAAGGCACCGGTGACCTTGGCCGGGAAGGGGGTATAATTGCCGCCGAAAAGAAGCGCAGGACCAGCGCGCCCAATTTCGCCGGTCTCCAGCCTTCCTTGCCAATCGCCGTTCAATATCACGCGGACAAATGCCGTTTCCGACAAGATTTGATCCTCGACAACAAAATTCGCCGGCATGTCCGCTTCAAAAACATAGTGACGCCGTATGTAGGGGGCCAAATCCGCCGCCGGCGCGTAGTTTCGGGAAGTCAGCATCGCGCTCGTCGTCGCTCCAAATTTATGCCTAAAAAACAAAGGCGTAGGTCATATGGATTTAAGCATAACCACTTTTTAGGGCGTTGAAAATAGCCTCATCAATCGAAAATGGACTTGTGCTTAGTCCTTCCCTTTCTGGCACGATTGTCTATAGCTTAATCATGACAGATACGCCTGATAATTCCCCGAATATGAACGCCTATGGCGCTGACTCAATCAAGGTCCTGAAAGGGCTGGATGCCGTTCGGAAGCGGCCCGGCATGTACATCGGCGATACCGATGATGGGTCTGGCCTGCACCACATGGTTTTTGAGGTGTCCGACAACGCAATCGATGAAGCGTTGGCTGGGCATTGCGACAGAATCATCATTCAGCTGAACGCAGACGGGTCGGTGACTGTTGAAGACAATGGACGCGGGATCCCAACGGGAATCCATAGTGAGGAAGGTGTTTCAGCCGCTGAGGTCATCATGACTCAGCTGCACGCGGGTGGGAAATTTGAAAACACTTCGGACGACAATGCCTACAAGGTTTCGGGTGGATTGCACGGTGTTGGTGTCTCAGTCGTCAATGCATTGTCACTGACACTTGATCTCACGATCTGGCGTGACGGCGAAGAGCATTATATGCAATTTAGCCACGGTGATGCGGTGGCCCCGCTCAAAGTGGTGGGCGCATCGAATGGTCAAAAGGGAACGCGCGTGACCTTTCTGCCTTCGCCGGAGACGTTCAAGATCACGGAGTTTGATTTTGAAAAGTTAGAACACCGGTACCGCGAACTCGCCTTTCTAAATTCCGGCGTCCGCCTCTTTTTGCGTGATGCGCGGCATGCCGAGCTGAAAGAAGTTGAGCTTTATTACGAAGGCGGCATCGCTGCCTTTGTGAAGTGGCTAGATCGATCGAAAACAGCTTTGTTTCCAGAGCCGATCGCCATCTCTTCGGAACGCGACGGTGTGCGCATCGATGTTTCGCTCGAATGGAACGATAGCTATTACGAAAACGTCCTGTGCTTTACGAACAATATTCCGCAGCGCGATGGCGGAACCCATCTCGCCGCATTCCGCGCCGCTCTTACACGAACGCTCAATAATTATGCCGATAGCTCAGGGCTTCTCAAAAAGGAGAAGGTAACGCTGACGGGTGAGGATATGCGCGAAGGCCTGACGGCGATTGTATCGGTCAAATTGGCTGATCCAAAATTCTCATCGCAAACAAAGGACAAGCTCGTTTCCTCAGAAGTCCGCCAGCCGCTTGAAAGTTTAATGGCGGATAAAATGGCTGAATGGCTCCAGGAAAACCCAGCAAACGCGCGCGCTGTTGTGCAAAAGGTGATTGATGCTGCGGCGGCGCGCGAGGCAGCGAAAAAGGCGCGCGAACTCACGCGCCGCAAGGGCGTCCTCGATATTGCGTCACTTCCCGGCAAGCTTGCCGACTGCCAAGAGCGCGATCCGGCGAAATCAGAATTGTTCTTGGTGGAAGGAGACTCCGCTGGCGGGTCCGCCAAACAAGGGCGCAACAGAAAAAATCAGGCCATTCTGCCGCTCAAGGGAAAAATTCTCAACGTTGAGCGCGCCCGCTTTGACCGCATGTTATCGTCAAAGGAAATCGGTACGCTCATTCAGGCAATGGGCACGAGCATCGGGCGCGAAGAGTTTAATATTGCAAAGCTGCGGTATCACAAAATTGTCATCATGACCGACGCTGACGTTGATGGCGCCCATATCCGAACGCTTCTGCTCACTTTCTTTTATCGGCAAATGCCAGAAATTATTGCCAACGGGC